>NZ_JBHXTO010000143.1:0-24281 GCF_042677425.1 Streptomyces sp. NPDC127119
TTAGGGGCGCGGGGAACTGCGCGATCAGCCCCCACCGGCCCGCACCCGACCTGCGGGGGGGGGGCCCCGCGCCCCCCCCCCCCCCGGGTCGCCGGGGCCTCCGGCGTAGGCCGCCCTGCGGGGCGCGGGGTTCCGACGTGTGGCAGCTGCCGGTCGGCCGTGGCTGAGCACGCCGTTCCCCGCGCCCCTTCCGGGCACTCGCCCCCTGCCGCCCGGAAGAGCCCCCCGGGGCACGGGCATCCGACCTGTGGCAGCTGCCGGTCGGCCGTGGCTGAGCACGCCGTTCCCCGCGCCCCTTCCGGGCACTCCTCCCTCCCTGGGTCTTGACCGCACGCGGAACCCCTCCTAAAGTCCTCGCACTTCCGCAGGTACATCGATTAACCACTCGTTAACCGCCTTGGTTGGAGACACCCCGCTGTGCGCTCACCGCTGACTCGGCGCGGCTTCCTCGCCGCCGGTTCCGGCCTCACCGCCGCGACCGCCCTGCCCGCTCTGTCCGGCTGTTCCGCGCTGGCCGCGGCGGACTCCGATCCCGACACGCTCGTAGTGCACAGCCAGCTGGGCACCACCGCGCCGGGATCGCCCACCTATCTGGACTCCCTGGACCGTTTCCGCAAGGAGAACCCGGGGCTCAAGGTCAAGAACCTCGTCAACGGCGACGACCTCGCCCAGGTCTACGAGACCTCCCGACTGGCACGTAAAGAGCCGGACGTCGTGATGGTCAACCTGTACGACAAGACCCTGGCCTGGACGGATGTCGGCGCCACGGTCGACGTGAAGGACTATCTGGACGACTGGGGGCTGCGCGAGCGGGTGCTGCCCGTGGCCCTGGACGCCTGGACCGACGGCGAGGGCAGGCTGCGGGCCTTCCCCTACTTCGCCACCAACTGGCCGGTCGCCTACAACCGCTCGCTCCTCGACAAGGCGGGCGTGGACGAGATCCCGGTGACCGGCGACCAGCTGATCGCCGCGGCCCGCAAGCTGCGCGCCAAGGGCATCGGACCCGTCACCACCGGCGGCAACGACTGGACCGGGCAGAAGCTCCTCGCCCAGGTCATCCAGACCTTCCTGAGTGAGGACGAGGCCCGGCACGTCTACTCCACCGGCGACTTCAGTGGCAGCAGGGGCGCGAAGGAGGGCATCGAGTACTTCGTGGCGCTGCGGGACGCCGGGGTGTTCGTCGACAAGGCGCAGGGTCTGACCTCCGACCTCATGACCACGCAGTACAACACGCAGTCCGCCGCCATCCAGTCGGCGATGTCGTCGGCGCTCGCGAAGGTGCCCGAGCCCGTCGCCCGTCACACGGACGTGGGCGGCTGGCCGCTCGCCGAGGGTGCCGCGCACAAACTGCCGACGATCCTGCGGACGTACACGCTGATCGGGTTCTGGATCAGTCCGAACGGTACGAAGAAGATCGACGCCGTCGAGAAGTTCCTGCGGTTCATGTACCGCCCCGAGACCGTGTCCCGGTTCATCAAGGAGAGCGGCCGCGACATGGCGCTGCGTTCCGGCACGGTCAGTACGGACTTCCCGCTGGTCGCGGCGGCCCAGCGGCTGGGGGACGACGTCAGCCAGGTCCTGCTGCCCGATGTGTACGTGCCGCCCGCGGCGACCCAGCCGCTGATCACCGCGACCAGTACGTCCTTCACCCGGGGCATCGGCGCCGCCAGGGTCCGCGCCTCGCTCGAAGCCGCGTACCGCTCCGCATGAGCCTCGCCCCGGCCCCTCCCCCGTGTCCCTCGCGTCCCTCGCCCCAGTCCATCGGAGTCACCGCATGACGACGTTGACGCCCTCACCGGGCGACACCACGGTCCGCCGCCCCGGCCCGCCGTCCGCCACCGCGGAGCGGCGCCCGCCCCGGCAGGGCGGCACCGGCCTCGCCGTGCCGGCCCTGATCTGGTACCTGGTCTTCATGGTCGGGCCGATGGTCGCGATCTTCGTGGTCGCCGCCCTGCACTGGCCGGGCATGCTGCAGCCGGTGTCGTTCGCCGGCCTCGGCAACGTGCGTACGGTCATGGACGACCCGGTCTTCTGGGACGCGGTGCGCAACACCGCCGTCCAGCTCGCCGTCGCCCTGCCGATCATGATCGTGTGCGCGTACATGCTGGGCTACTACGTGGCGCAGAAGCCACCCGGGCACCGGGTCATCCGCTATCTGCTCTTCATCCCGGGGCTCATCTCGACGCCGGCGAAGGCCATGGTCTTCTACGCCGCCCTCTCCCCCGACGGGCTGGCCAACGGCGCTCTGGAGTCCGTAGGGCTGGGCTCGCTGACCGATGCCTGGCTCGCCTCGCCGTCCACCGCGCTGGCCTGCCTGATCGCGCTGGACGTGTGGGCGGGGATCGGCTTCACCGCCGTCCTGTTCGCGGCCCGGCTCGGCAGCGTGCCCGACGAACTCGGTGAGGCCGCGCAGCTCGACGGCGCCGGGCACTGGCGCACGATGTGGCTCATCCACTTCCCCGTCATCCGCGACTACGTCGGTGTCGTGACGATGCTCCAGTTCCTGTGGACGCTCTTCGGGTCCGCCCAGCACGTCCTGCTGCTCACCCAGGGCGGACCGGGCAGTTCGTCCACCACCCTGTCGTTCCTCGTCTACCAGAAGGCGTTCATCGCGGCCGACCTGGGCTACAGCCAGACCGTCGGCGTCATCCTCTTCCTCGCCGGGCTCGTCGGACTGCTCACCATCCGCCGCGCATTCCGCCAGAACTACTGATCGGAGCCGCTCACCATGAAGCTCGGCAAGCGCTGGCTGCCCGCGCACATCCTGGTGTGGTCCTACGCGGTCCTGCTGATCGTGCCGCTGTACTACTTCCTCGCCTCGGCCTTCAAGACGAACGACGAGATCTTCGCGCATCCCTTCGCCCTGCCCACCTCGTTCGGGTTCGGCAACTTCCGTACCGCCTTCGACAGCGCCGACCTGGGGCTCGCCGTCGTCAACTCGACGCTGGTGACGGTCCTCGCGCTCGTACTGACCCTCGGGCTGGCGCTACCCGCCGCGTTCGCCCTGGCCCGGTCCACCGGCCGGCTCGCGTCGGTCATGGAGAAGGTCTTCTCGCTCGGTTTCCTCATCCCCACCTTCGCGGCGCTCTTCCCGACGTTCCTGCTGGCCGCGGCGACGGGTCTGTTCCACACCCGTACGTTCATGGTGCTGTTCCTGCCCGCGACCGCGATGCCGCTGTCCGTGGTGATCCTGGTGCAGTTCATGCGGACCATCCCGAAGGAGATGGAGGAGGCCGCGCGGATGGACGGCGCGTCGACGTTCGCGGTCCTGCGGCACGTCTACGTCCCGATGTGCATGCCCGGCATCGCGACGGTCCTGCTGCTGAACTTCCTGACCTTCTGGAACGAGTACCTGTACTCGCTCGTGATCATCGGGCCCGATCCCGCCCAGCGCACGGTCCAGGTCGCGCTGCCCACCCTGAAGTCGATCACCGGAACCGACTACGGCGTCCTCACCGCGGGCACGGTCCTCACCCTCGTACCCGTGTGGGTCGTGTACACCGTGCTGCAGAAGCGCATGCAGCAGGCGCTCGTCAGCGGGGCGGTGAAGATGTGAGCACGCCCACCGAAGAGTCCGGCACGCCGGACAGGGCGGCGCGGCCCACCATCAAGGCCGTCGCGGCGGCGGCCGGGGTGTCCACCGCGGCCGTGTCCCAGGCCTTCAACGACAAGGGGCGGCTGTCCTCGACGACCCGCCGCCGCATCCTGGACACCGCGCTGGAGCTGGGCTGGTCGCCGAGCGCGCCCGCCGCCGCCCTGCGCAGCGCCCGCACGCGCACGTTGGCCCTGGTCGTCCGGCGCCCCACCGACGTCCTCGGCGCCGACCCCCACTTCAGCGAGCTGATCACCGGTATAGAGGGCGAACTCGCCCCGCGCGGTTACGGGTTGCTGCTGCACCTGGTCGCCGGGGCGCAGGAGGAGAACGTCCTCTACGAGCGGCTCGCCGCCGAGGGCAGGGTGGACGGCGCGGTACTCACCGACGCACGGGCCGTCGACCCCCGCCCCGCGCTGCTGGCCCGTCTCGGCCTGCCCGCGGTGCTGCTCGGCGCTCCCGACCGCGCGGCGGCCGTGCCGAGCGTCGGCCTCGGACAGCAGGGGGCCGGTGTCGAGGAAGTCGTCGCCCACCTGCTGAAACTCGGTCACCGGCGTATCGCCTATGTGGCGGGTCCCGAGGAGTTGCAGCACACCAGGCTGCGGCACGGCGCCTTCGACGCGGCCCTGCGGGAGGAGGGGGTACGGCCGGTCGCCGTGCTGCACACCGACTTCTCGGAGGTGTCGGCCGTCGCCGCGACGGTCGCCCTGCTCGACACCGCCGAGCGCCCCACGGCCATCGTCTACGCCAACGACTCGATGGCCGTGTGCGGCATGGGCGCCGCCCAGCGCGCGGGGCTGCGCGTCCCCAAGGATCTCTCGGTCGTCGGCTACGACAACCTGCCCCTGGGCCGCTGGCTCCATCCGCGGCTGACCACCGTCGACCAGCAGGTGCAGCGGGTCGGCGCGGCTGCCGCGCGGGTCCTGCTCGCCCGGTGCGGCGAGGACGTCGAGGCCGAGCGGCTCGACGACCGGCCCCGGCTGGTCGTGCGCGAGTCGACCGGCCCGGCTCCCCGAAGACCCGCCCCCTGACCCGGCCCCGGGCCCCGGTGTGCCGCACGCCCGCACCTGCCACCGCACCACCGATCGATCCGAGAAGGACCATGCGACGCCACAGCGCCCACCTGACCCACGACTCCGCCGTACTGCCCTGGCTCGGCGCCAACTTCTGGTCCCGCACCGGCGGTCCTCTGATGTGGCGCGACTACGATCCCAAGACGGTCCGCGAGGAACTGGAAGTGCTGCGCGAGCACGGTCTGACCATGACGCGCTCCTTCTTCTACTGGCCCGACTTCCACCCCGAGCCGCACCGCGTCGACGAGACCCTGTGCGAGCGTTTCGCGGACTTCCTCGACGCCCATACCGAGGCGGGCATGGGCACGGTCCCCACCTTCATCGTCGGCCACATGTCCGGCGAGAACTGGGACCCCGTCTGGCGCGGCGGACGTGACCTGTACGAGGACGTGTGGATGGTCGGCCGCCAGGCGTGGTTCGCCTCGCAGATGACCCGCCGCTTCAAGGACCACCCCGCGGTCACCGGCTGGCTCATCACCAACGAGATGCCGGGCTACGGCCGCGTCTACCAGGAGAACCCGCCCTCCTCCGACGTCGTCACCGCCTGGGCGCAGGCCATGTGCAACGCCGTACGGGCCGCCGGCGGCACCCAGCCCGTCTCCCTCGGCGACGGCGCCTGGGGCATCGAGGTGACCGGCCGCGACAACGGTTTCTCGCTCCGGGACACCGCCGAGTACGTCGACTTCGTGGGCCCGCACGTCTACCGCTCGGACACGGACCGGCCCCGCCAGCACTACCGGGCCGCCTTCGAGTGCGAGCTGGCCTCGGTGACGGAACAGCCCGTCGTCCTGGAGGAGTTCGGCCTCTCCACGGACACCGTGTCCGCCGAGAACGCCGGGATCTACTACCGGCAGACCCTGCACAACAGCCTGCTCGGCGGCGCCACGGGCTGGATCGCCTGGAACAACACCGACTACGACGGCCTGTGGGACCGCTCGCCCTACGACCACCACCCCTTCGAGATGCACTTCGGCATCACGGACAGCGAGGGCGCGCCGAAGGCTCCGCTGCTCGAACTCGCCGCGTTCGCCGACGTGCTGGAGGCGGTGGACTTCGCCCGCTGCCGCCGGGCCGACACCGACGCCGCCCTGGTCGTGCCCGCGTTCCTGGAGCGCGGATACCCGTACAGCAGGCCCGCCGACCGACCGCTGATCTTCACCTCGCTGCACCAGGCGTACGTCGCCGCGCGCGCCGCCGACCTGCCCGCCGGACTGGTCCGCGAGGCCGACCACCTCCCCGGCCACGCCAAGCTCTATCTCCTGCCCGCCACACGGCAGTTGACCGCTCGCACCCGGCGCGAACTGGCCCGCCGCGCGGAGGACGGGGCGACGGTCTACCTGTCGTTCTGTTCCGGTGAACACCCCGGCACGCGCGGCCCGTGGTTCGACGACCTCGACGGCCTGTTCGGGGTCGAGCTGCAGCTGTCGTACGGGGTCGCCGAGCCCATCACCGACGACGTACTGGAGATGACCTTCACCGAGGACTTCGGTCCGCTCGCGGCCGGTGAGACCCTCACGTTCCCGGTGGCGGGCAACGAGGACAGCCGGGCCTTTCTGCCGGTGGTCCCGCGCGACGCCCGGGTGGTCGCCGTCGACGGGCACGGCCGCCCCGCCCTCCTCGTGCGCGAGACGGGAAGCGGACGCACGGTCCTCGCGACGTACCCGCTGGAGCACATGGCCGCCCGCACCGCCCGGGTCAACCCCGAGCAGACCCACCGTCTGTACGCGGCGCTCGCCGACCTCGCGGGCGCCGAGCGGCCGGTGACCGTCGACAGCCCGTACGTGGGCGCCGACCTGCTCGTGCACGAGGACGGACGGCGCTTCGTGTGGCTGGTCAGCCAGTCCGCCGAGGAGCTGACCGTACGCCCCGAGGCGGTCGGCACCCTGCACGACGTGACGTCCGGCGAGCAGGTGACGGACGTGCGGCTCGCCCCGTACGGGGTCGTCGTCCTGGAGCTGACATGACCGGCCCCCTCTACCGGGACCCGGACGCGCCGGTCGAGGCCCGCGTACGGGACCTGCTGGGCCGCATGACGCTCCAGGAGAAGGTGGGCCAGGTCAACCAGCGTCTCTACGGCTGGGACGCCTACGAGCGGACGGCGTCCGGCGAATACCGGCTCACCGACGCCTTCCGGACCGAGGTAGCCGACCATGACGGCATGGGCGCCCTCTACGGGCTCCAGCGCGCCGATCCCTGGTCGGGGGTCGGGTTCGCGGACGGCATCACGGCGGCCGACGGCGCCCGGGTCTCGGACGACGTGCAGCGGCACGTCGTGGAGCACACCCGCCTGGGCGTCCCGGTGCTGTTCGTGGAGGAGGTACCGCACGGCCACCAGGCCCTCGACGGCACCCTGCTGCCGGTGAACCTGGGCGTGGGCGCCACCTGGGACCCCGACCTGTACGAGGCCGCCGCCGAGGCGGCGGGCACCGAACTGCGCTCCCGCGGCGGCCATGTGGCGCTCGTGTCGGCCCTCGACCTGGTGCGCGACCCGCGCTGGGGCCGGGCCGAGGAGTGCTTCGGCGAGGACCCGTATCTGGCGGCCCGGTTCACGGAGGCGCTGGTACGCGGTATGCGCCGGGCGGACACCGCGGTCGTCCTCAAGCATTTCGCCGGACAGGGCGCCACGGTCGGCGGGCGCAACAGCGCGGCCACCGAACTCGGGCCCAGGGAACTCCACGAGATCCACCTCGCGGCGGCCCGCGCGGGCGTCCGGGCCGGTGCGGCCGGGGTGATGGCCGCGTACAACGAGCTCGACGGCCTGCCCTGTGTCGCGAACCAGCCTCTGCTGACCGGGCTGCTGCGCGAGCGGTGGGGCTACGACGGGATCGTCATGGCGGACGGCGGTGCCATCGACCGGCTGGTGCGTCTCACCGGCGACCCGGTGGCCGCGGGAGCCATGGCGCTGTCAGCGGGCTGCGACCTCAGCCTGTGGGACGCCTGCTTCCCGCGGCTGGCCGAGGCCGTCACCCGTGGGCTCGTTCCCGAGGCCACGCTCGACACCGCCGTGGCCCGCGTCCTCACGCTCAAGTTCCGGCTCGGCCTCTTCGAGCAGCCTTACGCGTCCGGGCGACTCGCTCATGAATCGCCGTACCCCGTACGGGAGTTGAGCGAGCGGATCGCCAGAGCTTCCGTCGTCCTGCTCGAACACGACGGCGCGACGCTGCCGTTGGGTCCGGCCCGCCGACGGATCGCCGTCCTCGGACCCAACGCCGACTCCGTACCGCAGCAGATCGGGGACTACACCGCGCCCCAGCGGCCCGGGACCGGCATCACCGTGCTGCAGGGCATCCGCGAAGCCGCCCCCGACGGCGTCGAGGTCACCCATGCCGTGGGGTGCGCGCTGACGGGCGCCGACCTGTCCGCGCTCCCCGAAGCGGTCGCCCTGGCCGCCGCGGCCGATGTTGCCGTGCTGGTGCTCGGCGGTTCCAGCGCCCGTGACGGTGGGACGACCTTCGACGACAACGGGGCCGCGCAGGTCGGTTCGGCCGCGCCGAGCGGCATGACCTGCGGCGAGGGCGTCGATCTGGCCGAACTCTCTCTGCCCGTCGCACAGTTGCGGCTCATCGACGCCGTGGCCGCGACGGGCACCCCGGTGGTCGTGGTCCTGGTCCAGGGGCGCCCGCACGCGCTGCCGGATCTTTCCGGGACCGCGGGCGCCGTCCTGAGCGCGTGGTATCCGGGGCCGTGGGGCGGCCGAGCCGTCGCCGATGTCCTCTTCGGCCGGGCGGAACCGGAAGGGCGGCTGCCCGTGTCGGTACCGCGCTCGGCCGCCCAGTTGCCCGTCTTCTACAACGGCAAGGACCACCGCTACCGGGGATACGTCGACCAACCGGCCTCCGCCCGCCACCCGTTCGGCCACGGACTCTCGTACTCGACGGTGTCCTACGGCGAGCCGAAGTTGTCGCGGACGTCCGTGTCCCTGGACGCACCCACGCTGGCCTGCGCGGTCACCGTCACGAACACGGGCGACCGGCCGGTGCGCGAAACCGTGCAGTTGTATGTGCGGCGGATCTCCGGCGGCTCCTCGTGGCCCAGGACGAGAGAGCTGCGCGGGTTCACCCGATTGCGGCTCGCGCCGGGCGAGAGCGCGGAAGCCGTGTTCGACATCGACGCGGACACACTCGGTTCGGTGAAGCGTGACCTCACCGTGGGGGTCGAGGCGGGCGAACTCCTCCTGGAGACCGGCCCGTCGTCCGACAGGACCAGTGCGACACCCCTCACGGTGGGGCCATGAGCTGCCCGCACACGCGGTACGTTCCTACTCCACGCCGGCCGTGACGTCACCGTTGACGGTGGTGAGCGTCATGCTGTGGTCGTCGTTCTCGTCACCGCTGGGGACGGTGACCGAGGGGCGGCCGTTGTCGGTGGTCGCCGCGATCCGGTAGGCGGGCGCGTCGTGCGGCAGCATCACCCGGACCGAGCCGTTGGTGGTGAGCGCGCCGACACCGTCAGGCGAGGTGGCGCAGTCGAGCGTCACGTCGCCGTTCACCGTTTCGGCGTGCACGTCGTCGGCACGCAGGGTGCCCGCGCGCACGGATCCGTTGCGGGTCGCCAGCCGGACGGCGGCGTCCTTCCGGCCGGACCTGGTCACGGTGACGTCGCCGTTGACGGTCGTGAGGTCCAGCGCGGCGGAGACACCGGCCACGTCGATACCGGCGTTACGGGCGGAGACCGTGACGGACGTGCCCTTCGGGACGTCGACCTCGGGCATCCGGGCGCACTCCTGGCCGGACTCCTGACCGTCGGTGTCCTGCTTCGGGCACGACAGATCGAGTACCCAGGTGTCGTCCCGGTGGGACCACTCGTGCCGGATGTGGCCACCGACGCCGACCCGGTCACCGTCGGCGGGGCGCAGCCGCACCCCGTTGTCGGTGGTGATCACCAGGTCGGCGCCCCGGGCCACGGCGGGCAGTGCCGCGGCTCCCCATGCGCCTTCGTCGTCGTTCCCGTCGTGGCCTCCGCCGCATGCCGCGACGAGGGGAACGACCGCCAGCAGGGCGACCAGGCTCCGTGCGCGCGTCGTCGTCGTTGCGTCCATGCCCGGTCGGTTTCCCCCTGCCCGCGCATCCATGACTCCTGGCGCCTCGCGAGAACCGGTGCCTTCGCGTCAGGCCACCGCCCTGACGGCAGCTTCCGCCCGGTCCGCCCCTTCCACGACGTGGCGGCGGCGGCCGGGCAGGCCGAGGGTCGGGTTGGCGACACCCCAGACCGCGCCCTTGCAGACCAACTCCTTGTAGACGGCGGCCAGTCGGCCGGTCAGGGCCGTGTCGATGGCCCGGTCGTCGGCGGTGACGTACTGGATCAGGCCCTCCTTTCGGCCCAGCGAGACGCACTGGTTGTAGTAGCGGACCGCTGACTTCGGGAGTTTTCCGCCGGTCAGGCGTGCCGCGATGGTGTCGGCGGCGAGCCACGCGGCGGGGGTGCCCGAGGCGCACGACATCCGCAGGGGCTTGTCGCCGGGGCCCATCGCCATGGCCGCGTCACCGACGACGTACACCTCCGGGTGGGAGTGCGAGCGCATCGTCCCGTCGACCACGATCTGGCCGGTTTCGGTGGTCTCCAGCGTGGTGGCCCGCGCGATCGGGTGGACCGCGAAGCCGGTCGTCCACACGGTGACCGCGGCGGGGATCGCCCCGCCGTCGGCGGTGGTGATCCGGTCGGCCTCGACTCCGGTCACCTCGGCATCCTCGTGCACGGTGATGCCGAGGTTGCCGACGACCTTGCGCAGATGCTCGCGGCCCTTGTCCGAGAGCCAGTCGCCGAGGCCGCCGCGGGCGACGAGGGCGACCGCGAGGTCCGGGCGGCTCTCGGCCAGCTCCGTCGCGGCCTCCACGCCGGTGAGACCGGCGCCGACGACGGCCACGGACTGTCCGGCCTGCAGAGCGGCCAGCCGCTCGCGCAGCCGGAGCGCTCCGGGCCTGCTCGCGATCTCGTGGGCGTGCTCGGCGGTACCGGCGACGCCCTGACCGTTCCAGCCGCTGCCGAGGGCGTACACGAGGGTGTCGTACGGCAGTTGTTCGGTGCCGGCGGGCTCACCGGGGCCGTCGTTCGCCGGGACGACCGCGACCGTCTTTCGATCGACGTCGACGCCCGTGACCCTCGCGATCCGCAGTTCGACGCCGGTTCCCTCGAACATCTCGCTCAAGGGGCGCGGCACGAGGTCCTGGCCGGCCGCGAGCTGGTGCATCCGGACGCGTTCGACGAAGTCGGGCTCGGCGTTGACGAGGGTGATGGCGACCTCGTCGCGGTGCAGCCGCCTGGCGAGGCGGCCGGCCGCGATGGCTCCGGTGTATCCGGCGCCGAGAACGATGATGCGGTGCTGCATGGCGGTGACTCCTGTCTGGGCGGGTCCGGCCCGTGTCGAGCGCGGTTACGGCCCTTGAACCGGACAGCACGCCGATCCCTGACAGGTACGCCCTGTGAAGCAGCTCACATCGGCGTCAGAAGGCGTGGAGCAGCGGTTCCCCGTGGTCGGCCGCCGCCCACAGCCCGGTCGCACGTTCCAGCTTGTCGGGGTTGGCCTGGCTGCGGAACGCGGCGATGCCCTCGGCGGTGACCTCCACGCACGTGATGCCGACGACCCTGCCCTCGACGACGGCGACGATGGCGAGGCCGCCGTTGACGGTCGTCAGGTGGATCTCGGCCGACCCGCCGATCAGGGCACGCTTGGCCGGTGCCGGCTTGAACAGGCCCCGCATGAACCTCGCGACCGCGAGGGCGCCCGCGACCGGTGTGGTCCGGGCCGGGATCTTCCCGCCGCCGTCACCGATCGAGATGACGTCACCGGTGAGCAGCCGTACCAGAGGCTCGGTCCTCCCCGTGGTGGCGGCCGACAGGAACTCCTCGACGATCCGCCGGGCGGCGGCCCCGTCGATCTCGGCGCGGGCCCTGCCGTCGGTGATGTGCCGCTTGGCGCGGTGGAAGATCTGCTGACTGCCCGCCTCGCTGATGCCGAGGATCTCGGCGATCTCCCGGTGCGGGTAGTCGAAGGCCTCCCGCAGCACGTACACGGCCCGTTCGTTGGGAGACAGCCGCTCCATGAGGGTCAGGACCGCGTACGAGAGCGACTCGCGCTGCTCGGCGGTGCCCGCGGGGCCGAGCATCGGGTCCCCGTCGAGCAGCGGCTCGGGAAGCCACTGCCCGACGTACCGCTCACGCCGTGCGCGGGCGGAGGTGAGCTGGTTGAGGCACAGGTTGGTGAGCACCTTCGTCAGCCAGGCCTCCAGGACCTCGATGCGTTCGGTGTCGGCGGCCTGCCACCGCAGGAACGTCTCCTGTACGACGTCCTCGGCCTCGCCCGCCGACCCCAGGAGGCGGTAGGCGATGGCCTCCAGACGAGGCCTCAGCGTCTCGAACCGGTCCACGTCTTCCACGGTCAGCGGCATGCCCCGGATCCTAACCGGGTTGCTACCGACCGGTGTTGGCCTCCCCTGTGGTGAACCAGACCGTGGCGTCCGGGGGCACGTCGGTCGTCACCGGCTCGGACGCGGCCAGGACATGTGCCCCGGGAGGCAGCGGGACGGGCTGCGTGCCGAGGTTGGCGACGACTTCGACGGAGCCGTTGGCGAGGTGCAGGACGTCGTCGTTTCCGGGGTGCGGGATGTCGTCGTTGCCGAGGTGCGGGATGTCGTCGGGAGAGGTCATCCACTTGAGGGTCCCCTCCCCCAGCCGGTACCGGCGGCGCAGGTCCAGCAGGGTGCGGTACAGCTCCAGCGTCGACCCCGGACGGCCCCGCTGTGCGGCCACGGCGTACGAGCCGTAGTCGGGCGGCTGGGGCAGCCAGGTGTCGGCGGCGGTGCCGAACCCGAAGGCGGGGCCCTCCTCGGTCCACGGCAGGGGCACGCGGCAGCCGTCGCGCCCTCGGATGCGGTGCCCGGAGCGTTCCCACACCGGGTCCTGGCGGGCCGCGTCCGGCAGGGCGGTCGCCTCGGGCAGGCCCAGTTCCTCGCCCTGGTACAGATAGGCGGACCCGGGCAGGGCCAGCATGAGCGCGGTGGCCGCGCGCGCCCGGCGCAGCCCCAGCGGCCGGTCGGGCTGCGGGTCGTCGGCGCCCACGCCGTGTTCCAGCTCGACGTGTCCGTCGTACCCGAAGCGGCTCGCGTGCCGCATCACGTCGTGGTTGGACAGCACCCAGGTGGTCGGCGCGCCGACGCCGTCGTTGGCCGCCAGCGACTCGGCGACGACGTTCCGCAGCGGGGCCGCCTGCCACGGCGTCTCCAGGAAGCGGAAGTTGAAGGCCTGGTGCATCTCGTCGGCGCGGATGATCCGCGCGGCGCGCTCCGGTGGCAGCCATGCCTCGGCGCACAGGATGCGCCGGCCGGCGTAGGTGTCCAGCAGCCGGCGCCAGCTCCGGAAGATCTCGTGGATGCCCTCCTGGTCCCACATAGGAGGCATCACGCCGTCGACGGGCTCGATCACGCCGTGGGTCGGCCGGGGCCAGTCGGGCAGACCGGGAGCCTTGACGAGAGCGTCGCAGACGTCGACGCGGAAGCCGTCGACGTCACGGTCGAGCCAGAAGCGGAGCGTGCGCTCGAAGTCCTCGCGGACGGCGGGGTTGTCCCAGTTCCAGTCGGGCTGGGAGGCGTCGAACAGGTGCAGGTACCACTGCCCGGGACGGCCGTCGGCCTCGGTGACCCTGGTCCAGGCGGGTCCTTCGAACATCGACGTCCAGTCGTTGGGCGGCAGGGAGCCGTCCGGTCCGCGGCCGTCGCGGAAGTGGAACAGGGCCCGCTCGTCGCTGCCGGGAGCGGCGGCCAGCGCGGCACGGAACGCGACGTGCTCCGAGGAGCAGTGGTTGGGCACGAGGTCGACGATGACGCGGATGCTCAACTCGTGTGCGCGTGCCAGGAGTTCGTCGAAGTCGGCGAGCGTGCCGTACCGCGGGTCCACCGCGCGGTAGTCGGCCACGTCGTAGCCGCCGTCGCGCTGCGGCGAGGGGTAGAAGGGGGAGAGCCACAGGGCGTCGACGCCGAGGTCCGCCAGGTGGTCGAGCCGTCCGGTGATACCGGGCAGGTCGCCGGTGCCGTCACCGTCCCCGTCGGCGAACGAGCGCGGGTAGATCTGGTAGATGACGGCGGTCCGCCACCAGTCGTCGTCGGCCGCCCCGGACGGCGGGCCGCCCTGTGCGGCTACGGCTGTGGCTGCGGGGGTGGAGTCTGCTGTGGTCATAGCAGCGGGGTCTCCTGTGTGTAGATGTCGGGCCGGCGGTCGCCGAGCAGGTCGTTGTGCGGGGAGATGGCCTTGTCGCGGGACAGGTGGAGGAAGAGGTCGGCCGCGGCCCGCTGCTCCGAAGCGCTCGCAACGCCCGACGCGGTGGAACCCGTGGGACCGGTGACGGCGGACGCGAGCCAGCCGAACTGGTCGATGACCGCCGTCCCCTGCGTCCACTGCTGCCCGCGCTCGACGCCGCTGCGGTCGGCGCAGGCGATGAAGACACCGTTGGCGCGTGCGGCGGACTGGGCCTGGATGATCTCCGCCGGATACTGCCCGGCCGGGTGCTCGACCAGCGGCCAGTTGGTCGGAACGGCTATCAGGTCCGCGCCGGCGAGGGCGAGCCGGCGGGGCATCTCCGCGAATTCGAGGTCGTAGCAGATCAGTACGCCGATGCGGCCGTGTGCCGTGTCGACCACCGGAGGAGTCCGGTCGCCGGGGGTGAAGAACAAGGTCTCCCGGTCCCACAGGTGTGTCTTGCGGTAGACGGCCCGCACGCCACTCGCGTCGACCACCGCTGCGCTGTTGTACAGCGTGTCTCCCCCGTCCTGGCAGAAGCCGAGGACGACGACGCCCTGCGTACCGGCGAGCACCGCGCTCAGGTCCGAGAAGAAGGAGTCCTCGACGGTGATCGCCGTGGTCCGGGCCTCCTCGGCGGTCTCGAAGACATAGCCGGAGGTGACCAGTTCGGGCAGGACGACGATGTCGGCCCCGTCCGCGAGCGCACGCCGGACGGCGTCCAGGGCCAGTCCCTTGTTGTGGGTCAGATCGCCGACGCATGGCGCCAGTTGCTCGCACACGACACGGGTCACGCCCGTCTTCGCGACGGCTGAACGGCCGGCGGTCATTTCACCGCTCCTTCCGTGAGGCCGGTGATCAGGCGCCGTTGCAGGACCGTGTACGCCAGCAGCACCGGAAGGGCCACGAGGACGGCCGCCGCGGCGGTGACCGCGGGGTCGCTGGAGCGGGCGGCCCCGGAGAAGAAGGACAGCGCCAGCGGAACGGTCTGCACCGCCGCGTTGTCGGGGACCAGGATGAGGGCCAGCAGGAACTCGTTCCAGGTGAAGAGGAAGAGCACGGTGCCGAGGGTCGTGAGGGCGGGCCCGGCGATGGGCAGCACGACCAGCCGCAGGGTCTGGAACCGGCTGGTGCCGTCGATGCGCGCCGCTTCGAGGAGTTCCTGCGGGACCGAGGCGAAGAACGTACGCATCCAGAGCACCCCGAGCGGGACCGACAGGGCGATCTGCGGAAGGATCAGCGCCCAGTAGGTGTCGATGAGGTTCCAGCCCGCGAGCAGTTCGTAGAGCGGCAGCACGGTGACCTCGTACGGGAGGACGAGGCCGAGCAGGAGCAGGCCCAGGATGACCTTGCCGCCGGGGACGCGCATGGTGGCCAGCGCGTAACCGGCCAGGCTCGCGAGGATCACGGTGACCACGACGACGGTGACGGACACCAGCGCGCTCGACAGCAGGGCGGAGCCGAAGCGGCCCTGGGTCCAGGCCGTCGCGTAGCTGTCCAGGGACAGTCCGCCGGAGGAGCCGTCGAACGACGAGACGACGATCGACACCAGCGGGAAGACGGCGGCGACGGACGCGAGGACGAGCAGCGCGTGCGTGGTGACGCTCTCGGTACGGGCGATCCTCATGGCTGCACCTTCCTGGCCGGCCGGGCGGTACCGCGTCGTAGGAGTCCGCGGCCCGTGCCGTCGCGTTCCCGCAGGAGGAGTTGTACGGCGACCACGACGGCGAGGATGACCACGGTGAGGACGATGGCGAGGGCGGAGGCCCGGCCGAGCAGGCGGTTCTGGAACGCGTCCTGGTAGACGTACAGGCTCGGGACGGTGGTGGAGGTGCCGGGGCCGCCGCGGGTGGTGTTCCAGATGAGGTCGAAGTTGCGCAGGGCGAAGGTGACCGTGAGGATCAGCGCGATCGAGATCTGGGGGCGCAGGGCGGGCAGGGTGATGGAGAAGAACTCCCGCACCGCTCCGGCACCGTCGAGGCGGGCCGCCTCGTAGGTCGAGCGGTCGATGGCCACGATGCCGCTGAGGAAGAGCACCATGCACAGGCCGTACTCGACCCACGTGCCGACCACTCCGATCGAGGGCAGGGCGGTGTCGAAGTTCCCGAGCCAGCTCGTCGTGAAGCGGCCCAGGCCCACGGCCCGCAGCAGCGCGTTGACCGGTCCGTCCTCGGCGAGGAGGTTCCGCCAGGCGACGGCGACGACGACGCTGGAGAGGATCTGCGGCACGAACAGCACCGCCCGGAACAACGTCAGGCCGTACACCCGGATACGGGACATGGCTCCGGCGAGCAGCAGGCCCACGGCCACCGGCAGGGCGGCGTAGAAGAACAGCAGGACCAGTGAGTGCAGCAGGGCCGCGCGCAGGTCGGGGTCGGTGAAGACGGCCGTGTAGTTGTCGAGGCCGACCGGCGTGCCCTCGGTGAGGCCGTCGTACGCGTAGAACGAGTACCAGACCGAGATGCCGATGGGGTACAGCACGAAGACGGCGAAGAACGCCAGGGCCGGTGCCACGTACAGCAGCGAGGACCAGGAGAGGGAGGTCAGGTGGCGGCGTGGCCGGCTGCCGCGGCGTATGCCGACCGGTGTGGGCGCGGTGTCGCGTTCCCGCGCGGGGGCGGCGGTGCTCACTCGGACTTCCTCGCCTTCTGCCAGGAGTCCTGGACCGCCTCGGTGAAGGCGGTACTGCTCGTGCGGCCCGCCATGACCTTCTGGAGCCCGCCTCCCATGACGGAGAGCATGTCGGTGGCGCTCCAGTCGTAGTAGCCGACCTGGGTGCCCGCGGCGATGGTCCGCTTCAGCACGTCGAGGGTCTGGCCCTGCAGGCTGTTGGCGCCCTTCACGCCGTCGGTGACGACGGGCAGGCGGCCGGTGTCGAGGATCTCCTGGCCGGCTTCGGGGGTGTGCAGGGCCGCGAGGAAGGCGACGGCGGCGGGGGTGGCCTCGGAGGAGGCGGCGATGTGCCACGGCGAGGCGGTGGCTCCGGCGCCGCCGGTGGTGAGCGCGCCGAAGCCGAACTTCTCGGGGTCGAGTTTCGCGCCGTTCCAGGAGCCGCCGACGAAGAAGGCGCCCGAGCCCTTGGCGAAGCGGGCGATGGCGTCCTCGTTGCTGAGGCCGTCGTAGCCGGAGCCGAAGTAGCCCTTCTTCGCCCAGTCGGCCATGGTGTCGGCCGCCTTCTCGTTGCCGGAGGTGGCGAAGGTCGTGCCGGCCTTGCCGCCGATCCAGTCGCTGACGGAGGCGGGCCTCTGCTCGGTGACGGCGAGGTCGGAGAAGATGTGGGTGGCCGCGTACTGGTCGCTGTTGCCCAGCATGATCGGCTGCTTGCCGGCCTCCTTCACGACCGGCAGGTCCTTCTCCAGGTCGCTCAGGGACTGCGGCGGTTCCAGGTCCAGAGATTTCAGCAGGGCCTTGTTGTAGTAGATGCCCTGCACCTCGCTGATCGGGGACATCCCGTAGAGGTTCCCGTCGCCGAAGGCGGTGCCCGCGCTGTTCCAGCGGGCCGGTGCCAGGGTGCTCGCGCCGGTGCCGGTGAGCCAGCCGTAGGTGGCGGCCACGTCGTCGAGGGGGCGTACGAGCTTGGCCTTGACCAGGGCGCCGTCGACCGCGTACCCGATGTTGCCCTGGAACAGGTCGGGCGGGGTGCTGCCGGAGGCGGCGTTGACGACGGTGGCGACGAGGTCGTCGAAGCTCTTGTAGGTGATGTCGACGGTGACGTTCGGGTACTTCTTCTCGAAGGCCGGGACGACCGACTTCATCAGCGGCTTCTCCGCCTGGTCCGCCCACATCCGCAGGGTGACGTCACCGAGGGCGGCGACCTGCCCGGTGGTCACCGGCTCGGTGATGAAGGACTGCGTCCCGGCAGTGGCGGACTTGCCCGCGCCTGGCGCGCTGCACCCGGCGCAGGCGAGGACGGCGGCCACCGCGACGGTCGCGGCGGCGCCCCAGGCACGACGGGGCGCGCCCGCTCTCTCGCCCGCTCTCTCACGGAGTACGCGACGGCGTACCTCACGACGTACGGATTTCATCCGGTGCACCGTTCCTGTGTGGCCTGTATGGGTCTCTGTCGGTCTGTACGGACCTGTGCGGGAGGGGTCAGCCGGCGTAGGAACGCAGGCGGAGGGTGGCCGTGGCCTGGTGGGCGGTCATGCCCTCGCTGGCGGAGATGACCTCCACCGCCTCGGCGAGCGACGGCGTGGCCTCACGGCTGATGCGCTGGTACGTGAGCGGCTTGAGGTAGCGGGAGACGGAGAGACCGGCGCTGTGCTTGGCGCCGCCGGCGGTCGGCAGGGTGTGGTTCGTACCGGCCATGCCCTTGTCCGAGTACGCGACCGTGCTCCAGTGCCCGAGGAACAGGCTGCCGTAGTTGCGCAGGGTGTCGTGGTACCAGTCGTCCTCGGCCGTGTGCACCTCCAGGTGCTCCGGGGCGAGTTCGTCCATGACCGTGACCGCGTCCTCCCTGTTGTCCACGAGGATCACGGAGCCGAAGTCGTGCCAGGCGGGCCCGCAGATGTCCCGCGTGGACAGGGTCGGCAGCCGGCGCTCGACGGCGGCGATCACGTCACGGCCGAGCCGCTCGGAGGTGGTGACCAGGGCGGCCGGTGAGTGGGGGCCGTGCTCGGCCTGGCCGAGCAGGTCCGCCGCGACGGCTTCCGCGTCGGCCGTCCCGTCGGCGATGACGGCGACCTCGGAGGGCCCCGCGAGGAGGTCGATGGCGACCGTGCCGAACAACTGGCGCTTGGCCTCGGCCACATAGGCGTTCCCGGCGCCGACGAGCATGTCGACGGGCGCCCGGCCCAGCAGCCCGAAGGCCATGGCCGCGAGGGCCTGCACCCCGCCGACGACGAAGAGGTGGTCGATGCCGGAGAGGTGGGCCGCGTAGGTGACGGCGTCGTTGGCGCGTCCGTCCGGCTGGGGCGGGGTGCACCCGATCACCGTGGGTACGCCCGCGACCTTGGCCACGCCCACGGTCATGAAGGCGCTGGCGGTGAGCGGGAAGCGGCCCGCGGGGAGGTAGGCCCCGACGGCGGAGACCGGGACGTAACGCTGGCCGACCACCAGGCCGGGGGCGATCTCCTCCTCGAAGTCCGCCAGGTGGTCGCGCTGCAGGGTGGCGAAGCGCCGGGTGCGCTCCGCGCCGAGCTCGATCGCCGCACGCAGGTCCTTCGGCAGCCGGTCACCGCTGCGGGCTATGTCGGCCGCGTCCAGCTCGATCGCGCCGTCGGGCTGACCGTCGAGGGTGCGTGCGTAACGGCGGACGGCGTCGAGGCCGTCGCGCTCGATCTCGGACAGCATGCGGCTGACCGTCTCGATCACCTCGGGGTCGCGCTGGGCGGGCGGAGCGTCGACCGCGGGAGCCTTCAGCAGGGTGTGGCGGTCGGAGAAGGCAGCGGTGAAGCGGGAGCTCAATTTCATACTGCTGAGCCTGAAGGACGGTTTGCCCCGGGACAACCTCGAATTGTCCTCGCCACCCCATAGGGCAGCCCTATGGCAGAGTGGGCGGCATGCCTCCTTCGTCCGCTCCGGCGATCACCCTCAACCAGCTGCGCGCCTTCCTGGCCGCCACCCGGCTGGGTACGTTCTCCGCCGCGGCGGCGGAGCTGCGCACGACCCAGCCCTCGGTCTCGGAACTGATCAAACGCATGGAGGACCACTACCGGGTGCCGCTGTTCACCCGGGGGGCGCGCCGGCTCGTCCTGACCGCGGCCGGCGAGGAGCTGCTGCCCTATGCCGAGCAGGCGGCGGAGGCGGCCGAGGGCGCCGACCGGGCACTGCGCTCGCTGACCTCCCTCGACGGCGGAGTGGCCACCTTCGGCCTGCTGCGCAACGCCGACTACTACCTGCTGTCCGACCTGCTCGAAACGTTCCACGCCCGGCATCCCCGGGTACGGCTGCGGATCGTGGGCCTGAACTCGGTGGAGGTCGCGGAGGCCGTCACCGCGGGTGATCTGGAGGCCGGTCTGGTCGTCCTGCCCATCGACGCCGAGGGCCTCGACATCACGCCTCTCATGCGGGACGAGGTCGTCTACGCCTCGGCGGACCCGGCGCGCACCGCCCGGCCCGTGACCGTGACCGACCTCGCCGAGGCGCCGCTGATCCTGTACGACGCCCACTACGGCTGGCGGGATCCCACGCGGCGCCAGCTGGCCGAGCGCGCCCAGGTGGAGGGCATCACGCTGTCGCCGGTGGTGGAGGTCGAGCAGGTCGACTCGGCGCTGCACCTGGTCGCCCGGGGCGCGGGCGACACCATCGTGTCCCGGGCGGTCGCGGGCAGCCGTACGTTCCCGGAGAACCTGCACACCGTCGGTTTCGCCGACCCGCTGTACGACACCATCGCCGTGGTCCGGCGTCAGGGAGCCGTACTGTCACCCGCCACCCGGGAGCTCGCCCGTCTGGCCCGCCGCATGCTGCTGGAGCACTGACCTGGACGTGGACACCGGCCTGGACACCGCACTGAGCACAGAGCGTGCCCATGGGACAGGAGGTGTCCCGTACCGGTGTGTGCGTCGGTGCGCTGTCCCCTGCCACGGTCCGCCCGGTGTGCGCCGCCGCGCCGGGCACCCGCGCCCCGCTACGCTGTGAACGGTGGCAGGTACCCGTGCTGACAGCCCGCAGGGTCACCCCGCCGCCCGGCTCCCGGACCCCGGGCCGCTCGTCGGAACAGGCAGAACGGCCGCGAGACGGCCGGGGCCCTCAGATCCTCGCAGCGGACGCCGGGGCCCCGGCACAGCGTCCTCTCTCCGTCCTGGGAGCGATTCCCGCTCGCTCCGGCAGGGGGAGGACGAACCGGCGCGGGGACACCTACGGATGGGGAGCCGCTGTGCCCCCGCGTCGGCACGGCCCGTCACCGGAGGACCAGTCCTGCGCTGTCGGCGCCTCAGCCCTAAGCCGCCAGCGTCTCGTCCTCCTGGGCCGCGCCCTCGCGGGTGGCGCGGTACTGCTCGATCAGCAGATCGGCCGTACGCAGTGCCTCTTCCGCGGTGCGCGAGGCGGTCATGACGCAGAGCGTGTAAGTGACGTTCTCCAGGGCGCGGCTGGTACGGCCGGTGGGGCGCACGTCGTGCTCGATCCGTACCTCCGCGAACCGGGCCAGGACCGTACGCAGTTCCTTCTCCGCCGGCACCATCATGGTGATTCCTCTCCCACACACAGCACAGCTCGCATGTGGGCAGACGCCACCGCGAGAATCCGGGCTTCATCAGTGGCGTCTTTGTCACTGGGGCGACACCGAGCGGTGTCGCGTACACCCCTGGTGCCCCGTCGCGGTGGGTCTATACCTGCTCAGGTCCCACTTCCGCCGCACGGGTCCGCGGATCCGGCTCCCGTACGGCGGCGAACCGTCTCAGTACTCGCCCCCTCCGTCCGGCAGGATGCCCGTGCGGGCCACGTCGGCGTACCACCGCGCGCTGGCCTTGGGGATGCGCCGGCCGGTCGGATAGTCGACGTAGACGGCACCGAAGCGCTTGCTGTAGCCGTAGCCCCACTCGAAGTTGTCCAGCAGGGACCACAGGAAGTAGCCCCGTACGTCGACGCCGTCCTTGACCGCCCGGTGCACCGCGGACAGATGGCCGCGCAGGTAGGCGATGCGTTCGGGGTCGACCACCTCGCCCTCCGGGTTCACGTAGTCGTCGAACGCCGCCCCGTTCTCGGTGATCATCAGGGGCATGGCGGGGAAGTCCGCCTTGAGCCGCAGCAGCAGGTCGTACAGACCGCTGGGGTCGACCGCCCAGCCCATCGCGGTGGTGCTGCCCTCCGGACGGTGGAAGGCGACCTCGGCCCCCGGCCAGGGGCTGTGCTCGCTCTGCCCGTGCCCGTCGGAACCGTGGCTGGCCTCACCGGTGGCGGCGGAGACGACGGTCGGCGTGTAGTAGTTGACGCCCAGGAAGTCCAGCGGCTGGTGGATCGCGGCAAGGTCGCCGTCCTGCACGAAGGACCAGTCGGTGAGGCCGGCCGTGTCCTGGAGGAGATCCTGCGGGTACCGGCCCTCCAACTGCGGCCCCGTGAAGACCCGGTTGGCCAGCGCGTCGATCCGGCGGGCCGCGTCCACGTCCTCGGCGGACTCGGTGAGCGCGCGGACATGGTGGATGTTGAGCGTGATGGAGGCCCGCGCGGAGGACGGCAGTTCGGCGCGCAGTGCCTGTACGGCCTTGCCGTGGGCGAGGTTGAGGTGGTGCGCCGCGCGCAGGGCGGCCACCGGGTCGGTGCGGCCGGGTGCGTGGACGCCGGAGCCGTAGCCGAGGAAGGCGCTGCACCAGGGCTCGTTGAGGGTGGTCCAGGTCTTCACCCGGTCCCCCAGCGCGCGGGCCGCGAGCGTCGCGTAGTCGGCGAACCGGTCGGCGGTGACGCGCTCGGGCCAGCCGCCCGCGTCCTCCAGGTGCTGCGGCAGGTCCCAGTGGTAGAGGGTGACGACCGGTTCGATGCCCTTCTCCAGCAGGGCGTCCGTCAGGGCGCGGTAGAAGTCGAGCCCCTTCTGGACGGCCGGACCGCGGCCGGTCGGCTGCACCCGTGACCACGACAGGGAGAACCGGTAGGCGCTCACCCCGAGGTCGGCCATGATCTCGACGTCCTCGCGCCAGCGGTGGAAGTGGTCGGTGGCCACGTCACCGGTGTCGCCGTTGCGCACCCTGCCGGGCGTGTGCGAGTAGGTGTCCCAGATCGAGGGGGTGCGTCCGTCCGCGGTGGCGGCGCCCTCGATCTGGTAGGCGGCGGTCGCCGTGCCCCAGGTGAAGTTCTGCGGGAACCGGACGGCGGTGGAGTTTTCCGGGGTGGGCGCGACACGTCGGGTAACGGTGGTCACGTGAGTCCTTCCAGAGTGCTGCGGGACGGGAGGGGCGGAGCGGGGGCTCGGGCGCCGGCGGGCCCCGGCACCGGGGGGACGGCGGGTCGGTCATCCCTTGACGGCTCCCTGCATGATGCCGCCGACGATCTGACGGCCGAAGACGACGAACATGGCGAGCAGGGGCAGTGTGCCGAGGAGGGCGCCCGCCATGATCAGCGACTGGTCGCGCACGTATCCCGCGCTGAGCTGGGTGAGGGCGACGGGCACCGTCGGATTGGACATGTCGAGCACGATGAACGGCCAGAAGAAGTCGTTCCAGGCGTGCACGAACGTGATCATGAACAGGACGGCCATGGGAGCCCGGGCGATCGGCAGCACGATGCTCCAGAAGATGCGCAGGGAGTGCGCGCCGTCCACCCGTCCCGCCTCGACGAGTTCGTCGGGCAGCGCCTCGCTGAGGTACTGCCGCATGAAGAACACGCCGACGGCGCTGACCAGCGTGGGGAAGATGACGGCGGGCAGCTGCTGGCCCCAGCCCAGCTCGGTCATCATCATGAACAGGGGTACGACGCCGAGTTGGGGCGGCACCATCATCGTGCCGATCACGAGCATCAGCAGGATGTTGCGGCCCTTGAAGCGGAGTTTCGCGAACGCGAAACCGGCGAGGGTGGCGAACAGCACCGTGGACAGGGCGATCACCCCGGCCACGATCAGGCTGTTCATCATGGCCTTGCCCAGCGCGGCGTCCTGCCAGGCCTTGCCCAGGTTGTCCAGCAGATGGGGTCCGGGCAGGAACGGCGGGGGCGTCTGGGTGACGCGCGTGTTGTCGGTGGAGGCCGCCACCATCGTCCAGTAGAGCGGGAAGAGGGAGAAGAGCGCCGCGATTCCCAGCAGGACGTAGGCGAGGGGGCCCGCGTGGTGCTGGCGTCCGGCACCCGGGTGCCGGAACAGCTGCCGGCTCCGGCCGCCGGTCGGGGCGTTCTTCCGTGTCTTCTTCTGTACGGTCCCGGGGCGTGCGTCCGCCGTCTCGACCGGGATGCTGTCTGTGGTCATGGGGATCTCCCGGTCAGGCCCTGCGCGCCAGGACGCGCTTGACGACTCGTTGGACGACGAAGAGGACGATGAGCAGCAGGAACATCGCCCAGGCGACCGTGGCGGCCCGGCCCATCTGGTAGTTCTTCCAGCCCTCCTCGTACAGGAGCAGTCCCAGCGTCTGGTACTGGTTGTCCGCTCCCCCGGTGATGCCGTTCGGGCCCTGGCCGAAGATCAGGGGCTCGCCGAAGAGCTGGGTGGCGCCGATCGTGGACAGGACGATGGTGAACACGATGGTGGAACGGATGCCGGGGACGGTGACCTTGAGGAACTGCTGCCAGCGCGAGGCGCCGTCGATGGCCGCGGCCTCGTAGCGGTCGCGCGGGATCGCCTGCATCGCCGCGAGGTAGAGCAGGGCGTTGTAGCCGGTCCAGCGCCAGATGACGATCGTGGAAATGGCCGTCTGCGCGGCCCACTTGTTGTTCTCGAAGTCGATGTTGTCGATGCCGACCAGGCTCAGCATCCAGTTGATCATGCCGAAGTCGCGTTCGAAGAGCATCGTGAACACGAGGGCCGCGGC
>NZ_JBHXTO010000144.1:0-24082 GCF_042677425.1 Streptomyces sp. NPDC127119
CATGTGGTCACTCTTTCTGACCTGGGGGGCGTCCCTCGGGGGTGCGGGGGGGGCGGCCCTGGTGTGCTGGGCGCCCGCCCCCCCCCCGGGGGGGGGGGGGGGGCCGGTGCACGTCACGTCCGCCCGTCGCGCTCCTGCGCTTCCCCGAGCGCCGCCGACGCGGCGGCCCAGCGGGCCCGTACGACGGTGAATCCGGCGCGTTCGGCGTCCTCGCACACCAGCTCGTCGTCGTCCACGAGCACCCTGATCTCGCGGTTGCGGGCCAGTTCGTGGAGGATCTGCAGCTTGGTGCGCCGGGCGGGCCTGCGGTCGTCGTTGCGCCGCATCCGGACACGGCCCTCGGGCAGGCCCTGGGCGGCGATCCAGGCCAGCGTGTCCTTGCGGCAGCGCTCGGGCCGCCCGGTCAGATAGAGGACCTCGCACTCCTCGGCGTGCTCCAGGGCCAGTGCCACGCCCTCGGCCAGCGGTGGATCGTGCGGCGCCGCGGCGAAGAAGGCGTCCCAGTTCCGCGGCTTCTGCTCCAGGAACCGCTGCCGGTGCGCGGTGTCGGCGAGCGTGCCGTCGAGGTCGAAGACGGCGAGGGGCGTGCTGTTGTTCGTCACAGCGGCCACCCTAGAACGCCGCTTCGGCCGCCCCGGGCACCGCGTCGGTCACCTCGGGACACCGCTCCCCTCCGCTCAGGACGCGGTCGCGTCCCGCCACAGGGTCCACGCGAGTCCGAAGCCGGCGAGGGCGATCGCGATGCGCAGCGGCGCCTCGGGCAGTCGCCGTACGACCGCGGGTCCCATCCAGGCGCCCGCGAAGCAGCCCACGCCGAGTGTGAGGGCCGCGCTCCAGTCGACCGGGGCGAGGAAGGCGTAGGCGACGGCCGCGGTGACGTTGGCGGCGCCGGTGGCGATGTTCTTGACCGCGTTGGTCACGGGCAGCGGTTCCGTCGCGGACAGGGAGAGCACGGCGAGCATCAGGACGCCCGCCGCCGCGCCGAAGTAGCCGCCGTACAGACCGACCAGCAGTACGGCACAGGCCAGGGGGAGCCCGGGTAGGGACGAGGCCGGGCCGGCGCTGAGGCGCGCGGTCAGCCGCCGCAGGGGCTCACGGATCAGGATCAGTACCGAGCCGAGGGCCACGAGCCACGGGACGACCAGCTCGAACGTCGACGAGGGTGTGCCGAGGAGCAGGGCCGCGCCGATCGCCCCGCCCAGTGCCGCCGCGAGGCCCAGCCGGATCAGCCGGGCGCGCTGGCCGCGCAGTTCGACCCGGGCGCCCACCGCGCTTCCGACGGTGTTGGAGAAGAGCGCCACGGTGTTGGTGACATTGGCCGCCACGGGCGGCAGGCCGGCGGCGAGGAGCGCGGGGTAGCTGAACAGCGAGGCCAGACCGGCGATGGAACCGGCGAGCCCGGAGGCGACACCGGCGGCAAGGAGCAGCAGGACGCGTCCGGGGTCGGCTCCGGCGATGAGCGCTTGCACGTGACCCTCTTGTCTCCACGGGTGCGGTGGCGTCCTGGCCCGCCACACACTGTCGTTCCACCCTATAGACACCATCCACATATGCAGACAGCGGGGCACGGCTGAGCCCGCCCGGGGGTCTCCCGGGGCCCGCTCCTCAGGTGTCAGACGCCGAGCGGCCCGGCCGATGCGAGCGGCACACCCGGCGGCATGTTGTACGGCGTGACCACCTGGATCGCCGACGGCAGGAAGGGGCCTTCGTCGGGAAGCGCCTTGTGCGCGCGCATGATCGTCTGGCAGGCGCGCCGCATGTCCTGGCGCAGGTCGTGGTGGAGCACGGCGGACAGCCGGCCTTCGCGCAGGAAGCCGGTGTTGTCGTGATCCAGGTCGTGGGCGATGAACACCGCGCACTCCCGGCCGAGGAGGCCGAACGCGTCGAGGGTCGCCGCGTTGCCGCCGCCGGCCGAGTAGACGGCGATGACGTCCTCGTCCCGCTCGAGGGCGTCCAGGACGAGGTCCCGCTGGGTGGCGTCAAGGCCGTCGCTGTCGGTGACCTCCACCAGGGACCTTCCGGGCTGCGCGCTCCGCATCGCGCTGCGGAAACCCATCTCCCGTTCCTCCTCGCCGCGGAAGGAGCCCCGGCTGATCGTGGCGAGCACGTTGCCCGGCCGGTCGCCGAGCCACTGGCCGATGAGATAGGCGGCGGTGGCGCCCGCCGCCCGGTTGTCGATCCCCACGTACGCCATGCGCGCGCTGCTGGGCAGATCGCTCACCAGCGTGACGACGGGGATGCCCGCCGCGACCAGCCGGCTGACGGCGGCCACGATCTCCGGCAGGTCCGGCGCCTTGAGGATCACGCCCTGCGAGCCACGCTTGGCGATCTTGTCCAGGGTCACGACCAGGTCCGAGGCGGGGCAGGTCTCCCGGAAGTGGAAGCGCGACCGGACCACGGCGGGGTGCAGGGACGGCAGTTCGGCCTCCAGGGCGTCCCGTACGGCGGTGGAGAACCGTTCCGGCGTCTGCATCACGATGTCGATCATGAAAGTGCGGCCGCCGATGCGCACCTGGGTCCGCTGCCGGTCCAGGTCCTTGATGGCCTGGCGCACCTCCATGACGGTGCTCTCCCGTACGCCGCCGCGGTCGTTGAGGACGCGGTCGACCGTGGCCTCGCTCAGACCGGCCTGACGGGCGATCTCCCTGATCGGATATGGATGGCGCACGACGGCCCCCGCTGCAAATGACGGACTTTTGATGGGTCTCTGCGGATTGTATGACGGCCTTTCGTTCACAAGACTGACAGTGGCGCCGCCGGAGCCGCAGCCTGAGAAGCCTGAGCCGAAGGAGAACAACGCACTCATGGGACTTCTTGAGGACAAGGTCGTCCTCGTCAACGGCGGCAGCCAGGGAGTGGGCGCGGGGATCGTCCGCGCGGCCCTGCGCGAGGGCGCGACCGTCGTCTTCACCGGACGCCGGGCCGAGGTCGGCGAGAAACTCGCCGCGGACACCGGCGCCCGTTTCGTACGCGCCGACCTGGCGGACGCGGCGCAGGCGCGCGACAGCGTGGTCCGGACCGTGGACACGTACGGGCGTATCGACTGCCTGGTCAACGCGGCGGGGCTCACGTCACGCGGTTCGCTCCTGGACACCACGCCGGAGCTGTTCGACGCGCACATGGCGATCAATCTGCGGGCGCCGTTCTTCGCGATGCAGGCCGCGGTCACGGACATGACGGCCCGCAAGGCGCCCGGCACGGTCGTGAACATCATCTCGAACTGCGCGCACGGCGGCCCGCCGCATCTGGCGCCGTACTCCACGGCGAAGGCCGGTCTCGCGGGGCTCACCCGCAACGCGGCCCACGCGCACCGCTGGGACCGGATCCGGATCAACGGCCTGAACATCGGCTGGACGGACACCGAGGGCGAGGACGCCACCCAGCGCGCCTTCCACGACGCGGGCGACGACTGGCGGGAGAAGGCCGCGGCGGCCCTGCCGATGGGCAAGCTCGGACAGGTCGACGAGATCGCCGACTTCGTCGTCCTCCTGCTCTCCGATCGCAGCGGTGTGGTGACCGGCTCGGTCATCGACTGGGACCAGACCGTCTTCGGCGGGCTCGACTGAACCGCCCTCTGGGCTGAACCTCCGGGTTGAACCTCTGGGCTGAACCATTGGGTTGAAGGAGCAAGATTCGCATGCGTATTGGCATCATGGGGCTGGGCCGGATCGGCGCGTTCCACGCGGAGACCCTGGCCGGACTCGAAGCGGTCGACTCGCTCGTGGTCACCGACCCGGTCGCCGCGGCGGCCTCGTCGGCCGCCGAGCGGTTCGGGGCCACGGCCGTGGACTCCCCCGACGCGGTGTTCGCCGCCGGGGTCGACGGAGTCGTGATCGCCGCCGCGACCGACGCCCACCCCGAACTCCTCCTCGCCGCCGTCAAGGCGGGCATCCCGGTCTTCTGCGAGAAGCCCGTGGCCCGCGGTGTCGAGGAGAGCCTCGAAGTGCTGCGCGCGGTGGAGGCCGGCGGGGTCGAGGTGCACATCGGCTACAACCGGCGCTTCGACGCGGGCTGTGTCGCCGCGCGCCAGGCCGTGGTGAGCGGTGAACTCGGTCTGCTGCACACCGTGCGGTCCACCACCCTGGACCCCGCGCCGCCGCCCGCCGCGTACGTGGCCGTCTCCGGCGGCATCTTCCGCGACTGCAGCGTGCACGACTTCGACATCGTGCGCTGGGTCACCGGCCGCGAGGTCGTCGAGGTGTACGCGACCGGCGGCAACCGGGGCGCGGACTTCATCGCGGCGGCGGGCGACGCCGACACCGCCTCCGCGCTGCTCACCTTCGACGACGGCACGATCGGTGTCATCTCCAACTCCCGTCACAACGCCCGCGGTTACGATGTCCGCCTGGAGGTGCACGGCATGCTGGACAGCATCGCCGTGGGCCTGGAGGACAAGCTGCCGCTGCGGTCCGTCGAGCCGGGCGCCACCTTCCCCGCCGGGCCCCCGCACCACTTCTTCATGGACCGCTTCGCCGCCGCCTACCGCGCCGAACTCACCGCGTTCACCGAGGTCGTGGCGGGTGCCCGGCCCTCCCCCTGCACCGTGGCCGACGCGCTCGAAGCGAGCTGGATCGCCGAGGCCTGCACGCTGTCGCTGCGCGAGCACCGGCCCGTACGACTGGAAGAGGTGCGCACCGCATGACGGAGGAACCCCTGCGGATCGGGGTGCTGGGCGCGGCCCGTATCGCCGAGCTGTCGATCGCGGGACCCGCCCGGGTGACCGGCCACCGTCTCGTGGCGGTGGCCGCCCGCGACCGGTCCCGCGCCGAGGCCTTCGCCGCCGAGCACGACGTCGAACGGGTCCTGGACTCGTACGCCGACGTCGTCTCCGACCCGGCGGTCGAGGTCGTCTACAACCCCCTCGCCAACGGCCTGCACGCGCCCTGGAACCTCGCCGCGCTCGCCGCGGGCAAGCATGTGCTCACCGAGAAACCCTCCGCGAGCAACACCGAGGAGGCCGCCGAGGTCCGGGACGCCGTCGCGAAGGCCGGCACGGTCTTCATGGAGGGCTTCCACTATCTGTTCCACCCGGTCACCCGGCGTCTGCACGAGCTGCTGGAGAGCGGGGAGCTGGGCGAGCTGCGGCATGTGGAGACCACGATGGTCATGCCGGCGCCGCCGGACACGGACCCGCGCTGGTCGCTGCCCCTCGCGGGCGGCGCCCTGATGGACCTGGGCTGCTACAGCCTGCACGCCCAGCGGGTGCTCGCGCCCTGGGCGGGCGGCGTCCCGCGGCTCGTCGCGGCGCGCGGCGGCGAACGGCCGGGCGCGCCCGGGGTCGACGAATGGCTGGACGCGGAGCTGGAGTTCCCGGGCGGCGCCACCGGTACGGCCCGCTGCCACATGGCGCACGACGGGTGGGAGATGAGCTGCCGGATCGTGGGCTCGCACGGTGAGGCGACGGCGGTGAACTTCGTCCAGCCGCATCTGGACGACCGGGTCCGGGTCCGTACGGCCTCGGGCGAGCGCGTCGAGATGCTCGGCCGCCGGTCCTCGTACACCTATCAGCTCGAAGCGTTCGCGGCGCATCTGCGCAGGGGTGTGCCGCTGCGGCTGGACGCCGATGACGCGCTCGCCACGATGCGCCTCATCGACGACTGCTACCGGAGTGCGGGACTGCCGATCAGGCCGCGGACGGCTCTTCCGTCCACGCCCTGAGCGGTCCTGCCTCTTCTCTTCCTGGCTGCTTCAACGGCTGCTTCAGCGCATCACTGTCGTGCGTCGCGGAGCACCGAGCGCAGGAATTCCGCGCTGCTCCACACGTCGTCCACGGGCCCCTTGCCGGCGGGCTCGTCGGTGAGGATGGTGTCCTGCTCCAGGACGTACCAGCCGTCGTAGCCGCGTGCCCCGAGATGGCTCACGATGGCCCGGACGTCCACGTCACCGGCGCCGAGCGGCCGGTACATGCCGTCCCGGACGGCGTCCGTGTAGCTGAGACGGCCCGACCTGACCTTGGCGGCGAGGGCGGCGTCCACGTCCTTCATATGGGTGTGGGCGATCCGCTCGGGGGCCTGCCGGGTCAGCTCGGCGGGGTCGGTACCGCCGATGAGCAGGTGGCCCGTGTCGAGGCAGAGCGAGATCGCGGACTGCTCCAGCACCCGCTGGACCTCCTCGCCGTTCTCGACCATCGTGCCGACGTGCGGGTGCAGTACCGCCTGTACGCCCCGTTCGGCGGCCAGCGCGGTCAGGCGGTCCAGGTTGGACAGCAGCAGCTTCCAGCCGTCGGCGTCCAGCTCGGGCCTGGAGTCGTACCCCTCCTGCCCCGTGACGGCCGACAGGACCAGGACGTCGGCCCCGGACGCGGCATAGCTCTCCAGGAGCGTGTCGACCTCGGGCAGCGGATCATGCCCGGGTACGTGCAGCAGCAGCGGGGTGAAGCCGCCGACCGCCTGGAGGTCGTGGTGGGCGAGGACCTGCGCCATGGCCGCAGGCTCGCCGGGCAGAAAGCCCTCGGGCCCGAACTCGGTGGCGGCGAGGCCGACCTCGCGCATCTCCTTCAGCACGCGCTCGGGCGTCAACTGGTAACCCCAGTCGGGTACTTCGCACACGCCCCACGAGATGGGCGCACCGGCGATCCGCGGTGATCGAGTGTCCATGGCGCAACGTTAAGTGCATCCCGGCCCAAAAATGAAGGGGTCGATCCCTCAGCGGGGCCTCGTCGTGTCCATCTTTTTCCCGTCATTCGCCACCCTGCCGAAACCCACCTGGAAGAAATCGGCGGAACGACTGTTGAGACAGACGAGGGGGCACAGCCCTTCCACCCCGTTCCTTCCAGCGGAGAGGCCGACGCAGAAGCCATGTCGCACCAGCAGGATCACCGGACCCGCTTCTCCGTCCTCGACCGCTCGCGCACCCGGGAGGGCCACGGCGCCCCCGAGGCGCTGCGCGACACCGTCCGGCTGGCGCGGGAGCTGGAGGGGCTCGGCTACCACCGGATCTGGGTCTCGGAGCACCACGGCGTACCGGGCGTCGCCGGTTCCGCGCCGACCGTCCTGGCCGCCGCGGTCGCCGCCGCGACCCGCTCGATCCGGGTGGGCACGGGCGGGGTGATGCTGCCCAATCACCAGCCATTGGTGGTGGCGGAACAGTTCGGCGTCCTGGAATCCCTCTTCCCCGGCCGTATCGACATGGGTCTGGGCCGGTCCGTGGGGTTCACGGACGGCGTACGCAGGGCGCTGGGCCGGGACAAGGACGTGGCCGACGACTTCGCGGCGCAGCTCGACGAGCTGCTGGGGTGGTTCCGCGGCACGTCCCCGACCGGGGTGCGCGCACGCCCCGCCGAGGGTCTGACCGTGCCGCCGTTCGTGCTGGCCATGGGCGAGGGCGCGACGATCGCCGCACGGGCCGGGCTGCCCATGGTGATCGGCGACCTCAGGAACCGCGAGAAGATGCGCCGCGGCATCGACCACTACCGCGAGACGTTCCGGCCCTCCGTGTGGGCCGCGGAGCCGTACGTCGTCATCTCGGGCACGGTCGCGGTCGCGGGGACGCCGGAGGAGGCACGGCGGCTGCTGCTGCCGGAGGCGTGGTCGATGGCGTACTCACGCACGCACGGTACGTTTCCGCCGTTGCCGTCCGCCGAGCGGGTCGAGTCGCTGACGCCGGCGATGACGGAGAAGGAACGGGGCTTCCACGAGGCCGGGCTCTCCGGTCAGATCGCCGGGACCGAGGAGCAGGTCGCCCATGAGCTGTCGACGGTGATCAAGGAGACCTCGGCGGACGAGGTGCTGGTCACGACCAGTACGTACGACCGGGAGGGGCTGGTGGACTCGTTCCGGCGGCTGGCGCGGGTTGTGGGGCTGCGGCCCGTGTGAGTGTCGCATTGGGGCGGCCTGGGCTGTGGGGTGTCTGCGGGCCGTCCGTGGCTGGTCGCGCAGTTCCCCGCGCCCCTTACGGGCGCGCCCTGCCGCACCGTGCATCATCGGTACTGCCCCGCTCGCCGTACCTGCCGTCGCGGGTACGGGGTCGGCCGGTTCTCCTTCAACGTCCCTGGCGGGCGGTGCGAGACCTGTCAGGGCGAGGGGTTCGTCAGCGTCGAGCTGCTCTTCCTGCCGAGCACCTACGCCCCGTGCCCGGACTGCGGCGGGGCCCGCTACAACCCCGAGACGCTCGAAGTGACCCACCGGGACAAGAACATCGCGCAGGTGCTGGACCTGACGGTCGAGGCCGCCGCCGGCTTCTTCGCGGACACCCCGGCCGTGGCCCGCAGCCTCGCCACGCTCCTCGACGTCGGCCTCGGCTATCTGCGGCTCGGCCAGCCCGCGACCGAGCTGTCCGGCGGTGAGGCACAGCGCATCAAGCTGGCGAGCGAACTCCAGCGCGTACGCCGGGGCCATACGCTCTATCTCCTCGACGAGCCGACGACAGGTCTGCACCCGGCCGATGTCGAGGTGCTGATGCGGCAGTTGCACGGTCTGGTCGACGGCGGGCACAGCGTCGTGGTCGTGGAGCACGACATGGCGGTGGTGGCGGGCGCCGACTGGGTGATCGACCTGGGCCCCGGCGGCGGCGACGCGGGCGGACGGATCGTGGCGGCGGGACCTCCGGCGGAGGTCGCGCGGGCGGCGGGGAGCGCGACGGCCCCGTACCTCGCGCGTGCGCTGCCCGGGAGCGGCCCGCTGGAGCCGGACAGCTCTCAGTCCCAATAAGCCTGGCGCAGCGTGGACTTGGCCAGCTTGCCCGTGGGCGTACGCGGCAGCGCGTCCGTGAAGTCCACGCTGCGGGGCGCCTTGTAGTGCGCGACGCGGTCGCGGACGAAGTCGAGGAGTTCGCGGGCGAGCCGCGGTCCGGGGGTCGCGTCGGGGGCCGGCTGGACGACGGCCTTGACCGCCTCGCCCATCTCCGGGTCCGGTACGCCGACGACCGCCACGTCGGCGACCTGGGGGTGCAGGGTGAGGCAGTCCTCGATCTCCTGCGGGTAGATGTTCACGCCGCCGGAGATGATGGTGAACGCCCGGCGGTCGGTGAGGAAGAGATAGCCGTCCTCGTCGACGTGCCCGATGTCCCCGGTGGTCGTCCAGTTCGGGTGTTCGGGGTGCTGTGCCTGCCGGGTGCGGGCCTCGTCGTTGTGGTAGCGGAACGGGAGTTCGTCGCGCTCGAAGTACACGGTCCCGGTCTCGCCGACGGGCAGCACCTTGCCGTCGTCGTCGCAGATCCGCAGCTCGCCGAGGAATCCGCCGCGGCCCACCGTTCCGGGCTTGCGCAGCCACTCCTCGGGGCCGACGAAGGTGATCCCGTTGGCCTCGGTCGCCGAGTAGTACTCGTACAGGACGGGCCCCCACCAGTCCATCATCCGGCGTTTGACCTCGACGGGGCAGGGCGCGGCGGCGTGGACGGCGACCCTCGTCGACGACACGTCGTACGCGGCGCGCACCTCGTCCGGCAGCTTCAGCATCCGTACGAACATGGTGGGCACCCACTGGCTGTGCGTGACGCGGTGGCGTTCGATCGCCGCCAACGCGTCGCGCGGGTCGAAGGAGTCGAGGGAGTTCATCAGGACGACCGTGCCGCCGGTCGCGGTCACGACGAAGCTGAAGCGCAGGGGCGCCGCGTGGTAGAGCGGGGCCGGGCAGAGGTAGACGGTGTCCTCGCCGAAGCCGTACATGGGCTGGAAGAGCAGTTGGTACATGCTCATCTCCTCGCGGACGTCCCCCTCGGGGAGCGTCGGCGCGATGCCTTTGGGCAGGCCCGTGGTGCCGGAGGAGTAGAGCATGTCGACGCCTCGCGGCTGATGGGCCGGTGGTTCGGGTGAGGCGCCGGCGAGGGCGCGCTCGTACGAGCCGTCGTCGAAGTTCAGATGCAGTGCGGTGTCCGGCGCCAACTCGCGCACAGCGCGCCCGAGTTCGGTGAGGGGTGCCGAGACGATGAGCGCCCTCGCCCCGCAGTCGCGGACGATGTAGGCGGCCTCTTCGGCGGTCAGGTGGTGGTTGACCACGGTCAGGTAGAAGCCGGAGCGCAGTGCCGCCCAGTAGACCTCCAGGACGCGCGGGTCGTTGTCGGCGAGGAGCGCCAGATGGTCGCCGACGCGCAGTCCGGCGGACCGCAGATGGTCGGCGAGCCGCAGGGAGCGGTCCTCCAGCCGGCCGTAGGTGAGGGTACGGCCGCCGTCGGCGGTGACGACGGCCGTCCTGGCGGGGTCGTACGCTCCGGGATACATGCGGGGACGGTACCCCGGTCAGGTGACGGACCGTCAGAGGTGTGCGTGCGCTTCCGTGTTCACGCGAGCGCGGGTGAGCGGATGCGCGGCGCGGACGGAGTGGACGGCGACCGTTTCGGCGGCCCGGGCGAGGGTCCGCCGGTCGGGGGCGGAGCCCGGCGGGAGCAGCGGCCCGACCTGCACCTCGGCCACGAGGTCGCGGGCCGACACGACCCGCCACACGGAGGTGAGCAGGGAGTCGCTGCCGACGAACGCGGGTGCGGTGCTGACCGCGCCCCCGTCGTGCCGGTACTTGAGGCGCACCGGCTGGACGGCCGCGTCCGCGTCGAGGGCGGCCTGGAACGCGGCCCGGCGGAACCGGCCCTGGGCCCGGCCGCACCAGGTGCTCCCCTCGGGGAAGACCACGACCGCCCCGCCGTCACGCAGGGACTGCGCGATCCGCCCGACCGTCTCGGGCAGCGCGCGCAGCCGGTCGCGTTCGATGAACAGCGCGCCGCTGCTCGCGGTGAGCGCCCCGGCCACGGGCCACCGCCGGATCTCCGCCTTGGCGAGCATCCGGGCGGGCCGGACGGCCGCGAGCAGCGGGATGTCGAGCCAGGAGATGTGGTTGGCCACCAGCAGCAGGCCCCCGGTGGGCGGGGCCGCGCCGGTGGTCCGCAGCTCCACACCCGCGGCGCCCACGATCGTCCGGCACCACCGTCTGATGAGCCGGTCGCGCAGGCCCGCCGGGATACGCGCGACGACCGGGATCAGCGTGATCCCGGTGGCGACCACGACGAGCAGCGAGACCAGCCGCAGCACGGCACGCGGCACGGCGGCGACCGCCCGTACGGACTCCACGCAGGCCCCCGGGGTGCACGGGGCGCTGGGCAGCCAGGCGCTCGCCTGAGGGGTGGCAGGACGCGCCCCGGACGGGCGCGCCCTTGTGGGGCGGGAGGCGACCTGCGAACCGCCGCGGCGCGGGCTGGGCACCTTTCCCGTACCCGGACGCGGCGCGCCCGGGAAAGGCGGCCCGCCCGGGCCGGCGTGGGCCGCCGCGCCCCGGCGGGGACGCAGGAGCACGCCCATGCGGGACGCGCTCATCACGCGGGCACGAGGGAGAGGAAGTGCCGCAGATAGCGCGGGTTGACCCGGCGCATCGACAGCAGCACGTACAGGTCGGCGACGCCGAAGTCCGGGTCGTGGGCCGGCTCGGCACAGACCCAGGCACCGAGCCGCAGATAGCCGCGCAGGAGCGGGGGAAGTTCGGCGCGGCCCGCCCGGGCGACGCCCTCGGAGTTCCAGGGCAGCAGGGGCCGTACGCGGTACTCCTCGGGGGCCAGGTGCTTGTCCCGCACCCGGTCCCAGGTGCCCGCGGCGAGAGTGCCGCCGTCGGCGAGCGGGATGGAGCAGCAGCCCGCCAGCCATTCGTGGCCGCCGTCGATCATGTAGCGGGCGATACCGGCCCAGATCAGACCGATGACGGCGCCGTCGCGGTGGTCGGGGTGGACGCAGGAGCGGCCGACCTCGACGAGGCCGGGGCGGATCGCGGCGAGGGGGCCGAGGTCGAACTCGCTCTCCGAGTAGAGCCGCCCGGCGACGGCGGCGCGCTCGGGCGGCAGCAGCCGGTAGGTGCCGACGACCTGGCCGGTCGTGGTGTCGCGCACGAGCAGGTGGTCGCAGTACGCGTCGAAGGCGTCGACGTCCAGGCCCGGCTGCGAGGTGGCCAGCAGGGCGCCCATCTCGCCGGCGAAGACGTCGTGGCGCAGTCGCTGTGCGTCCCGGACGTCGGACTCGTCGCGGGCGAGGGTGACGGTGTAGCGGGTGGGTGCCGTCGACAGTGGGGGGCTGTCGAGCGTGGAAACGCCGGTCATGGCTCTCTCCTGGTCACAGGCCGGATGCGGCGGAGCGGCGCGACGGACCGTGCTGCACAGGTCCGTGCGCTCCTGTTCTTCCGACCCCGGCTGACCGCCGAGTAACCCACGGAGAGAGCGCGAGTGTGAGCTTGCTGAATCCCAGGGGTGGCGCTCCGCTTGGGCCACGGGAAACGGCGAGACCCTTTGCCTTCAGGGGCACGGGGAACGGCGCAAACCTTTGCCTTTGGGGGCGCGAGGAACGGCGCAGTCTTTCGTCTCCAGGCCCACGGAGAACAACCCGGCCCCTCACCCTCAGGGGCGCGGGGAACGGCGCAATCCTTTGCCTTTGGGGGCGCGGGGAACGGCGCAGTCTTTCGTCTTCAGGGGCGCGGGGAACTGCGCGACCAGCCCCCACGCACCCGCACCCGACACACACCCGAAGCCAGTTCACAAAGGGCCGGCCAGCCCTACCGCTTCGCGGCCTTCCGGCCGGCCCGAAGCCATTCCTTGTTCATCCCGGTGATGGAGAACAAGGGAATCCCCTTGGGACAGGCAGTCGCACACTCCCCCACGAGCGTGCACCCCCCGAACCCTTCCTCGTCCATCTGCGCGACCATGTCCAGCACCCGCGTCTCCCGCTCAGGAGCCCCCTGAGGCAGCACGTTCAGATGATTCACCTTCGCCGAGGTGAACAGCATCGCGGCCCCGTTGGGGCAGGCGGCCACACACGCCCCGCACCCGATGCACTCGGCGTGCTCGAACGCGAAGTCCGCGTCGGGCTTCGGCACCGGCGTGGCATGCGCCTCCGGCGCCGCCCCGGTCGGCACGCTGACGTACCCGCCGGCCTGGATGATCCGGTCGAACGCGGACCGGTCGACCACGAGGTCCTTGACGACGGGGAACGCGGAGGCCCGCCACGGCTCGATGTCGATCGTGTCCCCGTCCTGGAAGGACCGCATGTGCAGCTGACAGGTCGTGGTGCGTTCGGGCCCGTGCGCGTCACCGTTGATGACCAGCGAGCAGGCGCCGCAGATGCCCTCACGGCAGTCGTGGTCGAAGGCGACGGGATCGTCACCGGCGAGGATGAGTTCCTCGTTGAGGGTGTCGAGCATCTCCAGGAAGGACATGTCGGCCGAGATGCCGTCCACGTCGTAGGTGGACATCGCTCCGTCGGCGTCGGCGTTCTGTTGCCGCCAGACGCGCAGGGTGAGCTTCATGCGTAGCTCCGCTGGGTGGGGTGGACGTACTCGAAGACGAGGTCTTCCTTGTGCAGGACGGGCGCCCCGCCGGTGTCGGTGAACTCCCAGGCGGCCGCGTAGGAGAACTCCTCGTCGCGGCGGGCCGCCTCACCGTCGGGGGTCTGGGACTCCTCGCGGAAGTGCCCGCCGCAGGACTCCTCGCGGTGCAGCGCGTCCAGGCACATCAGCTCGGCCAGTTCCAGGTAGTCGACGATCCGGTTGGCCTTCTCCAGCGACTGGTTGAACTCCTCGCCCGTGCCGGGCACCTTGATCCGCCGCCAGAACTCCTCCCGGATCTGCGGGATGCGCTCCAAGGCCTTGCGCAGCCCCGATTCCGTACGGGCCATGCCGCAGAACTCCCACATCAGTTCGCCGAGTTCGCGGTGGAAGGAGTCGGGGGTGCGGTCGCCGTCCACGGCGAGCAGCAGCCGCAGCCGGTCCTCGGTGTCGGCCAGCACCTCCTGGACGACCGGGTGTTCGTCGTCGACCGTCTCGTGGTGCGGGTTGCGGGCGAGGTAGTCGTTGATGGTCGACGGCAGGACGAAGTAGCCGTCGGCGAGGCCCTGCATGAGCGCGGACGCGCCGAGCCGGTTCGCCCCGTGGTCGGAGAAGTTGGCCTCGCCGATCGCGAACAGGCCCGGCACGGTGGTCTGCAGGTCGTAGTCGACCCACAGGCCGCCCATCGTGTAGTGCACGGCCGGATAGATCCGCATCGGCACGCTGTACGGGTCCTCGGCGGTGATCCGCGCGTACATGTCGAAGAGGTTGCCGTACTTGGCCTCCACGGCCTTGCGGCCCATCCGCGCGACGGCGTCGGCGAAGTCGAGGTAGACGCCCTGCCCGCCGGGCCCGACCCCGCGCCCCTCGTCGCACACGTTCTTCGCGGCCCGCGAGGCGATGTCCCGCGGTACGAGGTTGCCGAACGCCGGATAGATGCGCTCCAGGTAGTAGTCCCGCTCGTCCTCCGGGATCCGGTCCGCCGGACGGTCGTCCCCCTTGGCCTTGGGCACCCAGATCCGCCCGTCGTTGCGCAGCGACTCACTCATCAGCGTCAGCTTCGACTGATGCTCACCGGTGCGCGGGATGCATGTGGGATGGATCTGCGTGAAACACGGGTTGGCGAAGTACGCGCCCCGCCGGTGCGCCCGCCAGATCGCGGTGGCGTTGGAGTTCATGGCGTTGGTCGACAGGTAGAAGACGTTGCCGTACCCGCCGCTCGCCAGCACGACGGCGTCCGCGTAGTAGGTGTCGATCTTCCCGGTGATCAGATCGCGGGCCACGATCCCCCGCGCCCGCCCGTCCACGACGATCACGTCGAGCATCTCGGTGCGGGCGTGCATCTCCACCGTGCCGGCCGCGATCTGCCTGCTGAGGGCCTGGTAGGCGCCGAGCAGGAGCTGCTGGCCTGTCTGCCCGCGGGCGTAGAACGTCCGGGACACCTGCACCCCGCCGAACGACCGGGTGTCCAGCAGACCGCCGTACTCCCGCGCGAACGGCACGCCCTGCGCGACGCACTGGTCGATGATCTCCACGGAGATCTGCGCGAGGCGGTGCACGTTCGACTCGCGTGCGCGGAAGTCGCCGCCCTTGACGGTGTCGTAGAACAGGCGGTGCACCGAGTCGCCGTCGTTGCGGTAGTTCTTCGCGGCGTTGATCCCGCCCTGCGCGGCGATCGAGTGGGCCCGGCGCGGGGAGTCCTGATAGCAGAACTGCACGACGTGGTAGCCCTGTTCGGCGAGCGTGGCCCCGGCGGCGCCGCCCGCGAGTCCCGTACCGACCACGATCACGGTGTGCTTGCGGCGGTTGGCGGGGTTGACCAGTTTGGCCTCGAAGCGGCGGGTGTCCCAGCGCTCGTTCACCGGCCCCTGGGGGGCCTTGGCGTCGACGACCGGTTCCCCGGTCGCGTACTCGGCGAAGGTGCCGTGTCCGGCGAACTCGGTGGTTCCGGCGAATTCAGCAGTCATGTCAGCTCACCACTCCGGTCATCACGCCCACGGGTACGGCGACGAAGCCAGCCGTGAGGACCACGGCGAGCACGTTGGCGACGGTCTTGAAGGCCCGGTCGCGGGCGCGGCTGCCCACACCGAGGGTCTGTGCGGCGCTCCAGAAGCCGTGCTGGACGTGCAGGCCGAGGGCGAGCACCGCGACGATGTAGATGACGTTGCCGTACCAGGTGGAGAAGGTGTCGATCACGTTCTGGTACGGGTGACCGTGCTCGAAGCCGTTCGCATGGACGGTACCGGTGGTCAGGTCCAGGATGTGCCAGACGATGAACAGGCCGAGGATGATCCCGCCCCAGCGCATGGTCCGCGTGGCGTAACTCGCGCGGCGCTTCTTGTGCACGTACTTGGTGGGGCGTGCCCCGATGTCGCGGCGGCTGAGCTGGTACGCGGACACGGCGTGCGCGACGACGGCGACGACTAGGACCACGCGGACGATCCACAGGGCCCACTCGTAGTGGAGGAAGGGTTCGCCCAGGGTGCGCAGCCAGTGGGCGTAGTGGTCGAACTCGCCCTCGCCGAAGAAGATCTTGAGGTTGCCCAGCATGTGGACGGCCAGGTACCCCAGCATGATCAGGCCGCTGACGGCCATCACGGTCTTCTTGCCGACGGAGGAGTCCCAGATGGTGCGCGTCATGGACGGTTTTCGTTCCGTCCGCGTTGCCAGAGCCATGTGATCGACGCTACGGCCGAGGGGGTCGATCGGTCCAAGACATGGTATGGCTCGTTTCCATAGGCGATGCCTATCACCGTCGTACGATGGGGTCATGCAGTTCCAGCAGCTCCAGTACTTCGTGGCGGTCGCCGAGACCCGGCATTTCACCCGGGCCGCCGATGTCGTCCACGTGGCCCAGCCGTCGCTCTCCCAGCAGATCAAGGCGCTGGAACGGGAGTTGGGGGCCGACCTCTTCCTCCGGGCGCGGGGGAACATCACGCTCACGGACGCCGGGGAGGCGCTGTTGCCGCTGGCGCGGCGCATCCTGGCGGACGCGGAGACGGCCCGGCACGAGGTGCAGGAACTGGCTCAGCTGCGCAGCGGGCGGGTACGGCTGGGCGCGACGCCGAGCCTGTGCACGGGGCTGCTGCCGGATGTACTGCGCGCCTTCCACGACCGCTACCCCGGGATCAGGCTGCTGATCGAGGAGGGCGGCTCGCACGACCTCGTACGGGAGCTGGCGCGCGGGGCGCTCGACCTGGCCCTCGTCGTCCTGCCGCTGCCTACGCCGTCGCCCGCGCTGACCACGGTGGAGGTGCTGCGGGAGGACCTCGTGGTGGTGTCCTCACCGGAGGCGCCGGCACCGGGGGGCGGGCGGCGTACCGTCGGTGTCCCCGACCTGGAGGGAGAACGGCTGGTGATGTTCCGGCACGGGTACGACCTGCGGGAGCTGACCGTCGCCGCGTGCCGCTCCGCGGGGTTCGAGCCGGACTTCGCGGTGGAGGGCGGGGAGATGGACGCGGTGCTGGGGTTCGTGCGGGCGGGGTTGGGGGTGGCTGTGGTGCCGCGGATGGTGGCGGTGCGGTCGGGGGCGGGGTTGCGGGTGACGCCGCTGGCCCGGCCCGGGCTCGCCCGGACCATCGCGCTGGCCCACCGCAGTGACGTGGCGCCACCGCGGGCCGCGCGCGAACTGCAACGCATGCTGCTGGAAAGGTGACCGGCCCTCCACTGACCCGCCTTTGCCGGGCGCGGGCCCACTGTCACCCGCTGCGCAGTTCCCCGCGCCCCTTCGGGGGCCAGGGTGCGCTCTGACCTGCGGGTGCGTCATGGTTGCTCGCGCCGTTCCCCGCGCCCCTAAAGGGGCACCAGGGCCCCGAAGGGGCGCGAGGAACTGCGCGGCCGGACACAACCCACCCGCAGACCCAAACAGGCCGCCACCCCATCCCCCTCAGGGGCGCGGGGAACTGCGCGGCCAGCCCTCACGCATCCGCAGGTCAGAGACAGGCCGTCGCCCCCGCTCCCCCAGGGGCGCGGGGAACGGCGCGGGCAACCACCACTCACCCGCAAGGCCCGCGCAGCAATGCGCCCGCTCAGCCCGTCGCGTCCACCAGTGCCAAGTCGTGCAGGCGGTCCGGTGGGCCGGGGCGGGCGTAGTACCAGCCCTGCGCCGTGTCACAGCCCAGCAGACGGAGCTGCTCCGCCTGCGCCCCCGTCTCCACCCCCTCCACCGTGACCGCGAGGTCCAGGCTGTGGGCCAGCGAGACGATCCCCTCGACGATCTTGAGGTCGACCGGATCGGCGGGAAACTGCTGCATGCCCTGCGTGAAGGACCGGTCGAGCTTCAGGATGCTCACCGGCAGCCGCCGCAGATTGGCCAGGTTCGAGTACCCCGTACCGAAGTCGTCCAGCGCGATGTCGACACCCATCTCGGCCAGTCGACGCAGCGGCTTCAACAGGTCGTCGTCCGCCCCGATCAGCGCCGACTCGGTGACCTCCAGGCAGAGCGAGTTCGGTTCGAGACCCACCCGCTCCAGGATGTCCACCGTGTCGGAGACGAGCCCGGGGTGGGTCAGCTGGCAAGGGGAGAGATTTACGTTGATCCGCAGCGGGCCCGCGTCGGAGTGACGTTCCTGCCACTCACGCGCCTGGCGGACCGACTGCTCCAGGACCCAGCGCCCCAGCGGGACGATCAGGCCCGTGTGCTCGGCGAGCGGGATGAACCGGTCCGGGCCGAGCACGCCGTGCTGCGGATGCAGCCACCGCACCAGGGCCTCGGCGCCGTGCACACTGCCGTCGCCGAGATGCACGAGCGGCTGGTACTCGATGAAGAACTCGCCCCGGTCCAGCGCAGCGGGCAGCGCCGTGGTGAGCCCGTGCCGGGTGATCGCGCGGGCGTCCGCCTCGGCGTCGGCCAGCTCGTAGCGGTTGCCGCCCGCCGACTTGGCCCGGTACATCGTGATGTCGGCGCTGCGCAGCACCTCCGCGGGGCCGCGCTCGCCCGCCGGGCCCTCGACGATGCCGATGCTCCCGCGGACGGTGAGTTCGCGGCCGTCGATGCGCACCGGGGTGACCAGCGCGTTCATGATGCGGTCGGCGAGCGCGTCGACCTCGCTCTCGGTGTCGGGTCCGGTGGTCAGCGCCACGAACTCGTCGCCGCCGAGCCGGGCCACCATCTCGCCGGGCGCGGTCGCGCAGGACTGCAGCCGGTCGGCGACCTCGACGAGCAGCCGGTCGCCCGCCGCGTGCCCGAGGCTGTCGTTGATGGTCTTGAAGCCGTCGAGGTCGAGGTAGCAGAGCCCGAACCGCTGGCCGTCGCCCGCCGCGAGCGCCTTGTCGAGCCGCTCGAAGAACAGCGTGCGGTTGGGCAGCCCGGTGAGCGCGTCGTGCGTGGCCTCGTACCGCAGCCGGAGGTTGAGCAGCCTGCGCTCGGTGGTGTCCTCCATGAGGGCGAGCTGGTACTGCGGCCTGCCGTCCGGGTCGCGCAGCAGCGAGACGGTGAGGTTGGTCCACAGAACCGTTCCGTCGGGCCGGTAGAAGGCCTTCTCGACGTGGTAGTGCTCGCGGTCGCCGCGCACCAGTTCCTCGTAGAGCCGCCAGACCTGGGCGCCGTCCTCGGGGTGGGTCCACTCGGTGACGTTCCGCCCGCGCATCAGCTGCTCGGTCCCGCCGAACATACGCAGCAGGGCGTTGTTCACCTGCAGGATGTTGCCGTCGAGGTCCGCGACGCCGATGCCTATGGCCGCGCCCTCGAAGACGGCGCGGAAGCGTGCCTCGGTCGCGTGCAGCGCGTCCGCGACGATTCCCTGGGCCTGGAGCGCGGCGCGTGCGATGGTCTCCTGCTCGGCCAGTGTCCGCTCCCGCAGCGCCCGGGCGAACCCGGCCGCCATGGCGTGCTGCAGCCGCGCGGAGCGGGCGCGCAGGGCGTCCTGCGCTCCGTCGCCGCCGCAGTAGAGCACCAGGTAGGCGTCGACGCAGTCGAGTGTGGCGCTGAGTGCTTCGGGCTCCGTGCAGTGCGCCCCGATGAGCGCGGCGCCGACGGCCTGCCCCTCGGCCGCCTCGAACGTCCTGGCCCGCAGCGCCTCACTGAGCCGCCTGGCGAGCGGCACGAGGCGCTGCTCGAACTCCGGGCGGGTCAGCGACGTGGCGGTCACCGGGAAGACGGCCCGGCTCCAGATCGTCGCGAACCTGCGCAGTCTGTCCTCCGGCCCGTCCGGCTCCGCGGTCACGCCGTGCGCCCCACGCCCGCGAAACCCGAGTAGGAATAAGGATCCTCGTCCTCGGACGCCGGGTCGGGCCGCCAGTTCGGCATCGGCACCAGTCCGGGTTCCACCATGTCGTACCCCTCGAAGAACCGCGCGATGTCCTCGCGCGAGCGCATGATCAGCGGGTTTCGGATGTCCTTGTAGACGTCGACGGCGCCCCCGGCCCGCTCCGGTGGGAGCGGGATCCCCTCGTACGAGGCATGGGTGACGACGAGCAGACTGCCGGGCGCGAGGGCGTCCCTCAGCTCGGCCACGGCATCGTACGGGTCGTCCTCGTCCTCCACGAAGTGCAGTATGGCAACGAGAAGCAGCGCCACTGGCTGATTCAGGTCTATCAGACGCTGCAGACGCGGACTCGCCAGGATCTCCCGGGGCTTGCGGAGGTCCGCGGTGACGACGTCCGCGTTCTCGTTGCCGGCCAGGACGGACTCGCTGTGCGCGACGGCCACCGGGTCGTGGTCCACGTAGACGACACGGGCGCCCGGGCGGGCGCTCTGGGCCACCTCGTGGACGTTGCCGAAGGTGGGGATGCCCGAGCCGATGTCGAGGAACTGGTCGATGCCCTCGGCGGCCGCGAAGCGCACCGCGCGGCGCAGGAACGCCCGGTTCGCCTGCATGACCTTGGGGAGCCCCGGCATGAACTCCATGGCCCTGCGCGCGGCTTCCCTGTCGACCTCGAAGTTGTGCGATCCGCCCAGGTAGTAGTCGTAGATGCGGCTCACACTGGGCACCGAGATGTCGATGCCGCGTGGGGCCCAGGAGGGACGCTCCATCTATGTCTCCAAGGCGTAGACGATCCGGTGTTCGAGCTGAGGCTACTGATCGCCCGCCAATGGAGCGAGTGGAAACGGAAATTGACCGTCCGTTCAACGCCACTGCCTCGGGCACGTGCCGAATGGAAGGCCCAGCGAAATCGCCCCGAAGCATTCCAAACGGATCCGACGGAACTGCGCAGAGTCACGAGCGGAACCGGGACGAGCCGTGCCGTGACGCGTCCGGATGTGAAAAAGCCGTTTCGCTCCCTCCGCGCGATGCGGAGGGAGCGAAACGGGGATTGTGCGTACTTGTTCCGATGTGGCTACTTCGGCTTGCCGAGCGGCTTGCCCTCGGGGGAGATGGCGTACCAGGTGCCGCCGACGCCCTGCCCGTTGGTGTCGCCGGGCTTCTTGTCACCCGCGAAGGTGTAGAGCGGCCAGCAGTCGATGCTCTGCTGCTTGAGGCCGTCCGGACGGTTGTTGATGACGTAGCCGCGCTTGCCGTCGTTCTTGTTGTCGATGCCCTTGGTGTCGGCGGCGTCCACCGGCTCGACGACCGGCCACTTCTCCAGGCACGCGCCGATGCAGTTCGACTTCATCGGCCACGGGACGTCCTTCTCGAACCGGTAGACCGTCATGCCGTTCTTGTCGATGACGACCTCGCCGAGCTCCGGGTCGTTGCGGGTCGACAGACCGGGCAGGTCGGCGGCCTCCGCCGTGCCGCCCCCGGCGCCGGCGGACGCCTTCTTGCCCGTGGGGGCCGAGGCGTACCAAGTGCCGCCCACGCCCTGGCCCTTGACGTCACCGGCCTTGGTGTCCTTCGCGAACCGGTACTGCGGCCAGCCGTCGATGGTCAGCTGCTTCGTACCGTCGGAACGGGTGACCTCGCCCAGCAGAGCCTTGTCGATACCCACCGGGGCCGCCGCACCCGAGGACGGGACCGGGGGCCAGGCCGTGGCGCAGTCGCCGTCACAGGTCGACTTCGGCGGCTCCGCCGTGTCCTTGTCGAAGCGGTACAGCGTCATGCCCGCGCTGTCCGTGACCACTTCACCGAGCTTGTCGGTGTCCGACACGGCAAGCTGGCCGGCGCTCTGGGCGACCGCGCCCTGGCCGTCAGCGGCGGCGGCGCCCGTCTCGGTCGTCGCTCCCGCCGAACCGTAGCCGCCCGCCGCGGGCGCCGCGCCCACGTTCTGGCTGCCGGTCGCATCGCTCGCCTTTTCCTGACCGCACGCCGTCGTCAGCACCAGCACTGCCGCAGCTGACGCTACGAGTGAGGCGCTCCGCCAGGAGGTCTTCATTGGTAACTCCCGCTGTTTGCATAGGTGTTGCGGCACTGCTCAGCACCGCGTATGGCCCTAGGTACGGGCGGGGGTGCGGTGAGTGTTCAAAGTGAGCACACATTTCTTTCTGGTAACGCCCGGGAGCCCTGCTCAGGGAGGGGTCGGGGAGGCTCGGGGAGACGTCAGGAAGGGGGCGCCGGGAAAGCGGCGGGGAAGGGTGCGGGGAAGGCACCCGGGAATCCTGGCGTCCGGCGCGCGGCTCCGGGGCCGGCCCAGGTCCAGGAACGCTCGCGGCGCCGTTCGGCAACGGTCTGAGGCCCCCTTGTCCCTCCTTCGGGGCAATTACACCGCCAGTCCCCCATATGTGGGTGCACGGGGGCCGATGATCGCGATCGTGCCTGGACCAAAAAGAACCAAGCGGCCGCTCCGACTCGCTCTCGGCATACGGCTACTGGCGCTGCTCACCCTGACCTGGGTCGCGGGCGGCGCGCCGGCCCCCGCGACCGCCGACGCGTGCGCGTACGCCTCCTCGGGCCCCGGCGGAGTCTCGGCGGTGTCGGTCGCGGGCACCTGCCCGACCCCCACCCCGACTCCGCCTCCGCCCCCGCCTTCCCCCTCGCCCTCGACCCCGTGTCCGACGACCCCTCCGCCCAGTCCGCCGCCGAAACCGTCTCCCTCACCGAAACCGCCGCCCAAGCCTGCCCCCACCCCGACACCCCCGCCGAAGCCCGAGCCGACGCCCCCGCCACGACCCGCGCCCGCCGCCCCGGTCGTCGTACCGCCCGCCCCCGTGACGCCACGGCCGACCCCCGCCACGCCACGCCCGACACCTCCCTCGCCACGCCCGGCACCGCCCCCCGGCGCGCGGCCCGGTCCGTCGCCGACCCCGGTGAGCTATCCGCCGTACCGCGTCAGGGCGCGCAAGGCCCCGCCCCGCGGCGGCCCCTCCCTCGTGTCGCTCACCCTGCTCATCACCGCGCCCGCCGTGCTCGCCGCCGCCGCGCTGCGCCCGCGCTGACCCGGCGCCCGCACTGACCCCTGGAGGAATCCTTGTCGGAATGGCTTGTTCTCGCCCTCGCGATGGCCGCCGCGGCCGTCGTCGTCCTCGTCGTCACCTTCGTACGGCACCGCACCGTCTCCGAGGACGACGATCCGTCCGACACCCCGGACGTCATCGAGTACATGACGATGATGATCGGCGTGGTGTACGCCATCGTGCTCGGCCTCGCCATCGCCGGAGTCTGGGAGGCGCGGGGCGTCGCCGAGGACCACGTACAGACGGAGGCGCAGGCGCTGCACGAGATCAACGAGCGGGTACGCGTCTATCCGCCGGACGTCCGCGACCGCATCCGCGCGGACGTCGACGCCTATGTCGATCACGTCGTGTCCACCGAGTGGAAGACCATGGCCGACCACGGCCATGTCACCGGGCGGGGGGCGGAACTGCTGAACCGGATCCGCCAGGACGTCACCGACTACGAGCCGAAGACGGACTTCGAGGCCCAGGCCTACCAGCCGCTCCTCGATCAGGTGACCGCGGCGGACGCCGCGCGCACCGCCCGCGCCGACTCGACGGCGCCGACCATGCCCGGCGTCGTGTGGTTCGGTCTGATCACCGGGGCCGTGGTGACGGTGGGGCTGATCTTCGCCCTGCAGATCCGCCGCACCCCGCGCGAGGTGATCCTGGCGGGCCTGTTCGCCGCGCTGATCGCCTTCCTGCTCTTCCTGATCTGGGACTTCGACGCGCCCTACAGCCGCGGGATCACGGCGACCGCCGACCCGTTCCTGACGCACTTCCCGGACGCCGGGAAGTGACCTCGCCCGGGGGGCGGGCGCCACGCCGCGCCCGTCCCCCGGGCGGAGGTGCCGATTACCCGGTTCGGCCCACACGATTGCCCCATTCGCGCGACTGCGATCGCGCCCGCGCCCGCACCTTCCTAGCGTTTCGGTCATCGAGGTGCATGTACGGCGCAGCGGAAACGGTCCGCGGGCTGCTCCTCGGGGACCCGGAGGACTCACCATGCGCGCGATACGCGTCGCCTCGGCCGCACTGCTGGGCATGACCGCACTGACCCTCGCCATGCCCGTCGCCGTCGCCGAGGGCGACGGGGAGCACGAGCCGGAGCGCAACGTCACCTCGTTCGGCTTCAACGTCTCGCCGTCGACGATCGCCGCGGGCGGTCGCGTCTCGCTGTCGGTCAACGGCTGCAAGAAGGAGACGAAGGTCAGTTCCGGTGTCTTCGACACGGTGACGATCCGCAAGGGCCAGTCGAACGCCTCGGCCACCGTCGACTGGGACGCCAGGCCGGGCGCGGTCTACGAGGTGACGTTCCAGTGCGGGCACGAATCCGGCCATACGGACCTCACCATCGCCGGTGGCCGCCCGGACGACCCGACACATCCCCCCACCCACCACGGCGTCAAGGCGGGGGTCGGCGGTACCGCGGGCGGTTTCGACCTCGGTCAGATCGGCCTCGGGACGGCGCTCATCGCCGGCTCGGTCGGCGCGGCGTACCACTGGTCGCGCAGGCGCACCGGCGACCAGGGCGGCTGACGGACCGTACGGCCCGCCGACGCACCGGACGGCCCTTCGCCCCGGGACCTTTGAGGGTGCGGGGGGA
>NZ_JBHXTO010000145.1:0-24022 GCF_042677425.1 Streptomyces sp. NPDC127119
GGACCTGGACGGCACCCACGGCCGCCGCCGGGCGGGGCCGCCGGCGCACGGACCGCCTACTGGTTCTGCGGCGGCAGTCCCGCGACGAAGGGGTGGTCGCGCTCGATGAGGCCCAGCTTGCTGGCACCACCGGGCGAGCCGAGCTCGTCGAAGAACTCGACGTTCGCCTTGTAGTAGTCCTTCCACTCCTCGGGAGTGTCGTCCTCGTAGAAGATCGCCTCGACCGGGCAGACCGGCTCACAGGCACCACAGTCGACGCATTCGTCCGGGTGGATGTACAAGGACCGCTGGCCCTCGTAGATGCAGTCGACCGGGCACTCCTCGATGCACGCCTTGTCCTTGACGTCGACACAAGGCTGCGCGATGACGTAGGTCACGCTGTCGTTCCTCCTCGATAGGGCGCTGGCGAGCCGTCTTCAGGCTCCGCCACCTGGCGCGCGGGAGCGCGGCGTCGTCGATGCCCGCACCTAGTATCTCCGTTCTTGGGCATGATCCGAACAGGAGGGTTGGACTGAGCTGTGGATTTCTCACCACACTTCCGGCTTGAGGTCCGTGTCACCCCCGCTGACGTGGGCAAACGCGTATCGGTGCGACGGTTGCGCGAAGGGGCCCCCGAGGGTGAGAAGTTCACCGACACGGTCGGTGTTCTCACATCATGGGACGACGGTGTGCTGCTGATCACACGCCGGTCCGGGGAAAGCGTCCGCATTCCGGAGGCGACGCTGGTCGCGGGCAAGGTCGTCCCGGCCGCGCCGGCCCGCAGACGGGGCCCCGCGGCCTCGTACGAGGAACTGGCGCGCGTCGCCGCACGGGCCTGGCAGCCGGTGGAGCACGAACGGCTCGGTGAGTGGGAGCTGCGGGCCGCGTCCGGCTTCACGCGGCGCGCCAACTCGGTCCTGCCCCTCGGCGACCCGGGCGTGCCGCTGGACGAGGCGCTGTCGCTCGTACGGGAGTGGTACGCGGCCCGTGGGCTGCCCGCCTACACGCAGACCGCCACGGGCGCGGAGGGCACGCAGGAAGCGCTGTGCGCGGAGCTGGAGGCACGGGGGTGGGCGCGTGAGGTGTCCGCGGAGCTGTGGACCGGCGCGCTGGCGCCGGTGGCGGACCTCCCGGATCCCGGGCCCGAGCGGACGGTCACACTGTCGCGCGAGGCGGACGAGGGGTGGCTGGGGCGCTACCAGCGCAAGGGGGTGAGCGAGGTGGCCCTGAAGGTGCTGGGCAGCGGTCCCTCGGTGTGGTTCGCGACCGTGCCCGGCAGCGGGCCGGGGGTGCCCGCGGCAATCGGCCGGTGTGTGGTCGACGGCCGCTGGGCCGGGTTCGCCGCGGTGGAGGTGGACCCCGCGCTGCGCCGCCAGGGCCTGGCCACCACGGTGATGACGGCCCTCGCCCGCCGGGCTCTGACGGAGGGCGCCTCGGCAGCCTGGCTCCAGGTGGAATCGGACAACACAGGAGCCCGCACCCTCTACACCCGCCTGAACTTCACCCCCCACCACGCCTACCACCACTACCGCGCCCCGACCCCCGTGAGGGGCACGGGAAACGGCGCGGCCGGCCACCACGCACCCGCACCCGCACCCGACGACACGCCGATACCACCCCCCACCAGGGGCGCGGGGAACGGCGCGCGCAACCACGACGCACCCGCACCCGACAACCCCACGTGACCGGCCCCGTAAGGGGCGCGGGGAACGGCGCGACCGGCCACCACGCACCCGCACGCGACAACCTCACGCCCACCCCACCCCCCTCCCGCGGAGAACCGCGTGGCGCGGACCGCTATCGATCGGCGTGAAAGGGCACGAAGCAGCTATGCGTCCACTACATCCCCCCGACCCGGCGCGAAGCGCCGAATGGCGGCGGTGCTTCGCCGAAGAGGCACGGGCCGACCGCCCCGACCTGTCGGCCCTGTGTCTGCTGGTGGGCGCCCAGGCGGACGGCGAACTGACCGAGGCCGGGATGGACGCGGCCCAGATCGAGCTGGACCGGCTGGCCGGAGAGCTGCCGTTCCGGCCCGGCGGCCCCCGGTCCTGGGCCACGGCGCTCTCCGAGCACCTCGGCGGCGGCCTCGGCTTCCGCGGCACGCCCGGCGACTACCAGCGACTGGAGTCCTCCCTGCTGGACAAGGTGCTGAAGCGCCGCCGCGGACTGCCCATCCTGCTCTCCGTGGTGTGGATGGAGGTCGCGAGGAGGGCCGGAGCGCCCGTCTACGGAGTGGCCCTGCCCGGTCACTTCGTCGTCGGCTTCGGCCCGCCCGAGCAGCAGGTCCTCGTCGATCCGTTCGTCGGCGGCCGCGTACTGACCGGCACCGACGCGGAGCTGCTGGTGGCCGGCGCCACCGGCTCCCCCCTCGACCCGTCGATGCTCTCGCCCGCCGACCCGCTCGACGTCGTCCTGCGCATCCTGAACAACATCCGCGCCTGGGCCGCCGCCCGTCCGGAACGCTCCGACGTGGCCCTGTGGGCGGTCGACTTCTCGCTCCTGCTGCCCTCGCACCCGGCCCGGCTGCGCTACGAGCGCGCCCAGCTCCTCGTACAGCGCGGCGACTTCCTCACGGGCGCCACCGAACTCGACGCGTACGCGGAGATCGTGGCCGCCGTGGACGAGCCGGCGGCGGCCCGCGTACGGAGTCAGGCGCACGCGGCCCGCGCCATGCTCAACTGACCCCCGGGCGCCCCTTCCAGGGCTCCTTCAGGGCTCCTTCAGGACCGCTCGGCGGCCAGTTCCCCCAGCGCCCCTGCCACCGACCTGACGAAGGCCGCGTACGCCCTCGTGCTGCACGGCGGTTCCGGGTTCCAGGGGGTGACGGTCGCGGCCGAGGTCAGGGCGCGCCAGGCCGGTACGGACTCCAACTCGGCGGCCGGGGCGGCGTTTCCGCGGACGTCCGCGAGGACCAGGTCGGGAGCGAGTTCCGCCGCCCGGTCCCAGGTGGTCGTGGCCCAGTTCGCACCACCCTCGCCCGGCTCGGTCAACTCCACGCCCAGCTCGACCAGATGCCGCAGCTCGGGCCAGGCGCCGGGGCGGGCGAGATGCACCTGTCCCGGCCCGGCGGCCGACAGCGCGAGCACCTTCGGCGGCACCGGAGCGGCGACGGACCGCACGGCCGGCCGTACTGCCGACCGGACAGCGTCCTCAGCTGCCGCCAACTCGTCCTCGCGCCGCGCCGGTTCACCGCCGAGCGCGCCGGCGAGTTCGGCGAAGCGGGCCAGGATGCCGTGCAGCGAGGTGTCCGCGCCGACCGCGAGCGCGAGCACCGGCGCGCCCGCCCGTTCGGCCGCCGGCTCCGTGACCGCGTACGGCTTCTTCCCGTCGTAGGTGACGTCGACGATCAGGTCCGGCCGCACGGAACCCAGCGTCGCGTGGTCGAGGGTCCTGCCCGCGCACAGGTACGGGACGTCCGCGAGGGAGCCGGACTTGGCGGGGTCGGGCTGGTCGCCGTCGTGTCCGGACCCGTACACCGCGACGGGCCGCACCCCCAGGTCCCACAGCCCCGCACCCGCGCGTACGTACGCGGCGACGCGCTCGGGCCGTCCGGCGAGCCGCACCGTGATTCCCCGGTCGTCCGTGAATTCCCAGCCCATACGGCACCCGCCCCTTCGGAACCCGCCCAGCGCGGCCCACCCGGGCCACGATGCGGCGGAGGCCCGGACAGGACAAGAGGGCACCGGGCCATCACCGGGTGCCCTCTCGACCTTCCGCGAAGCGAACGGCCGCTACGTGGGGTTGGTCTCGATCACGCCGACGCGGTCCGCCGCCGACTTGCCGAGGAGTGCCTGGCGCAGTGCGACGACCACGTCCTGCGGGGTCACGGCGGTCTTCTTGCCGTTGCCGCGGGCGATCAGCACACCGTCGAACGCGCCGCCGTACAGCTCCTTCAGCGCGGGCAGGTCGTAGTAGTCGACCAGTTTGCCCTCGGAGGTGGCCTTGACGCCGAGGAACTTCCACAGGGAGTTCTCGGGGCTGAACTGGACCACCGCGGTACCCGCCTTGACCGTCACGAGTCCGGACATCGCGGGCTGCGCGAACTCCTTCATCATGCGGTCGACCTCGGCCTTGGAGACCTTGGGCTCCCTCGCCGTGGTCGGCACCCGCACGGGAGCCGACTTCCCGGTCTCCACCTGGGTGCGGTACGCGTCCTCGACGGCCTTGGTCGACCGGTCGATGTCGATGCCCTTGCCCGCCTTGCCGTAGACGGCGACGGCCTTGCCCGACTGGAACTTGATCGTTCCCTCGGTCGCCGAACCGGAGCCGCCCGCGGCCCCTTCGAGGGCGGCCGCCAGCTTCTCCTCGTCGACGGGCATCACGGGGGCGACGACGCGCTCCTGGCCGATCAGCGAGCCGATCACCGAGACGGGGTTGTAGTCGCTGCCCGCGGCGGCCCGCACCGTGGCCTGGCTGTCGAGCTGGAGCCCGGCCTGGTCCGGCTTGAGCGCGACGGTGTCGCCCTCGACCGAGAGCTGGAGCGGTTTGGCGGCCGATGCCTTGAAGGCGTCGTCGAGCTTCTGGACGGCCTCGTCGCGCGTTCCGCCGCCGATGTCCACACCGAGCACGCTGGTGCCCTTGGGGACGTCGGAGTGGTTCATGAGCAGTCCGGCGCCGTACGCGAGACCGCCCAGGGTCACCACGCCGGTGACCAGGAGCACCAGCTTGTTGCGGCCCTTTTTCTTCTTCTTGGGCCGCGCGGCGGCGGGTGCGGCCGGTGAGACCGGTTCCGGCAGCTTCGGGGGCTGGTGCGGCAGCGGCCCGTCGGTGTGCGCGCCCGGTCCGAACGGCGAGTTCGGGGCGGGGGGCACGACGGGGATGCCGCTGGTGAGGGTGTGCCCGGAGACGTTGTCACCGGCTCCGCCGTAGCCCGGCGCGCCCGGTTCGGGCGCGGGGACCTGCGGGGTGAGGATCGCGGTGTCGTCGCTCAGTCCGCCACCGGGGCGGTTGGCGCCCGCGGGGGCACCGGTGAAGGCGGAGCCGCTCTGGGCGCCCTTGCCGCCGGGGAAGCCGGAGGCGTCCGGGGCCCCGGGAGCGCCCTGGCCGCCGGGGCCGGGACCGCCGGGGGCACGGTGGCTGCCGGGACCGTCCGGGCCGCCGGCCGCGCCGGGGTTGCCGGGGCTGCCCTGACCGCCGGGGGCACGGTGGCCGCCGGGGCCCGCGGGGGCGCCGGAGCTGCCGGGGCCGCCGATGGCACGCTGACCGCCGGGAGCGCCACCGGGACCACCGGGGAAGCCCTGGCCGCCCGGGGCGCCTGGTGCCGCCAGGGGCGTGTCGCCGCTGACCGGGCCGCCGGTCGGACCCGAGGGCCCGCCCTGACCGTTCTGGCCGCCGTCGGAGAAGTACGGGAGTCCGTCGCGGCGCGGTTCGGCGCCGCCGTTGTCGCCGGCCTGAGCGCCCGTCGGGTACGGGGATCCGCCCGGCCCGGTGCCCAGCGGACCCGCCGCCAGCGCACGGGAGACGTCGAAGGAGCCGGTACCGCCGCCGTGGCCGGGGGCCACGGGTCCGGTGCCGCCCGCGCCGGGCAGTCCCGCGCCGTTGGTACCGCCGCCGGGCCGTGCCGCGGGCGTGTTGGCACCGCCGGGCCGCACCGCGGGCGGGCCGGAGGGGCCAACTCCCGCACCGGCGCCCGCCGCCGGGCCCTGGGCGCCCGAACCGGCGGCCATTCCGGCGCCGTTGGCGTTGCCGCCGCCCGGTCCGCCCTTGGGCGCACCGGCCTTGCGGGGGGCGAACCAGTCGCTCCGCTTCTCGTCGGCGCCACCACCGCCACCGGCACCACCGGCGCCGGGCACGGGGTGGGACCCCGTGTCGGGATCCACGGGCCGGACCGGAAGGGCGGCCGGACCGGTCTCCGGGGCGGCGGACCTGGACGCACCTGTGGCGTCGGAGGACTCCGCGTTGGCCACGGGCGTGCGCACGACGACCGGCGGAATCGGCCGGGATCCGGGGATGTTGATGCGGATCCGCGTCGTCAGCGTGGTCTCGGTCTTGGGCTGTTCCGGCCGGTCACCGGCGGTACGCCCCGCGTCGGCGGCGCCGTCGGAAGCCATCGGCGTTCCGTACGGCGGAGTCCCCGACGGGTATGCGGTTCCCCCGCGCCCGTTGGGCCCGGAGGACGAACTGTCAGTTTCACGACTCAAGGCAGGTTCTCCTGGTTGGCTCCACCGCCCGGTTACTCGACCTCGACCTCGATTCGGGCGGCTCGGCGGCGCGCTCCACCATACTGGCCACTTGTGCCCCTCATTTTGCGGCCGTCGGGGAAACCCACACCGGACGTGCACCTGCGCGCTGTGGCGAAGTGGTACGTCACTTGCCAAGTCGGGCGGCGGCACCGCCCGGTTGCCGCCCTTGGCCAAGGGTGGCGCACATCACAGCCACAGCCATACCGCCGAGCAGGAAGAGATAGGAGCCCGCTCCCGCGGCGAAGAGGAAGTCGCCCTCGGGGCGGCTGGCGGTGAGCAGGACGACGGCGATCATCCAGCCGGCCGCGGGCGCGACCGCCCCGGCCCTGCCGCCGGTCGCGCGCGATCCCCCGAGGAACAGGCCCGCCGCACCGGCCAGCGCGAGCAGCAGCCCGCCCGGGAACCAGCCCGACTGGACCAGCGCCCCGGCGACCGCGACCACGGCGCCGAGGACGAAGAGGCCCAGGTGGACGACGATCCGGAGGGCCGAGGGCGGGCGCAGGGGCTGCGCGAGCGCGGCGCCCGCGTTGGACCGGTCCGCGTACGAACGGTTCGCGTTCGACCTGTTCGCCGCGTTCATCGGGTACCGCCCTCGGTGGTTGCTTCTGTGATCTCTGCGAACGTCGTCCCTGTGGCCGTCGTCCCGGCGGACAGGTCCGTGATTCCCGCGAACAGATCGGTCTCCCGGGCCGTCCCGGCGCGCTCGCCGCGCACCAACTCGTAGTACTCCACGAGGAAGAGGGGCTGCGCGAGCCGGTTGGAGAGGGCGAACCACGGTTCGGCGACCTCGATCTGAGTGGCGTGCGCCCGCATCGCGGCGGCCTTGGCGACGGCCTGGGCGGTGCCGTCGATCTCCGTGGTGACCACCGGATCGTCCACCACACCCGGCACGTCGTCGAGTGTCGCGGCGGCGGGGAACGGCAGTTCGTCCAGTACGTCCTTCAGGCGGGCGAAGCCCTCCTCGGCGACGGAACGCGGTACGCGGTTCCAGTAGATCTTCGCGATCGTCCACGGTTCGCCGAGGTCGGTCCTGAAGTCCGGGTCGGCCGCCAGATCGGCGGCGCGCATGGCGACGCGGTGGGCCTGGATGTGGTCGGGGTGGCCGTATCCGCCGTCCGGGTCGTAGGTGACGAGCACGTGAGGGCGTACCTCACGGATCACGGCGACCAGATGCGCGGCGGCCTCGTCCACGTCCGCGCGCCAGAAGCAGCGCGGGTTGTCGTTGTCCGGGAGGCCCATCATCCCGGAGTCCTCGTAGCGGCCGGGGCCGCCGAGCGGACGGGCGTCCCGCACACCCAGCTCACGCATCGCCTCGGCGAGCTCCGCCAGGCGGTGCTCGCCGAGGTGTTCTCCCGACAGATGCGCGAGTCCGGGCGGGATGACCTCGCCCAGTTCGCCCCGTGTGCAGGTCACGAGGGTGACCTGAGCGCCCGTGGCCGCGTACCCGGCCATGGTGGCGCCGTTGTTGATCGCCTCGTCGTCCGGGTGCGCGTGCACCAGGAGCAGACGCCCGGCCGAGGGGGAGGGGGGTCCCCCGGGCCGGCGGCCGGAAGAGGGCAGTTCCGTCATGGACCCCACCCTACGAGGCGGGTGGTCCGGTCAGAACTTGATGTCCCCGATCATGCCGGCGATGTTCGTGGTCAGCTCATTGATCGTCGGGGCGATCGTCGAACTCGCCAGATAGAAGCCGAGCAGGACACAGACGATGGCGTGAGGCGCCTTCAGCCCTGATTTCTTGACCAGGATGAAGACGATGATCGCCAGTAGCACCACCGCCGAAATCGAAAGTGCCACGGCGGCTCACCTCCAAAGATCCCAGGGACAACGGGGGGTGGGGTCGAACATTGGGGGGCAGCAAATGCGTACAGCAGCCAGCAGGTTGATACCCACACAGCGCTAGTGATCATAACTATTCGTGCGTGCGCATTGATCGGCGCACGGCCGCACAAGGGGGCGCATGGCCAATATGGTCGGAGCATGACGACCGAGCCTCTCTCCTTTCCGCGCCGGCAGGCGCGCACCCTGCGTTTCACGCTGGGGGCGCCCCGCGCGTTCACCGTGGCGCCCGATGGTTCACGTGTGGTGTTCCTGCGGTCCTCGTCCGGCACGGACCGGGCGAACCAGCTGTGGGTTCTCGACGTGGCGAGCGGCAAGGAGCGCCCGGCGGCCGACCCGGGGGCGCTCCTCGGGGGTTCCTCCGAGCGCCTTTCGGCGGCGGAACGGGCCCGCCGCGAGCGCAGCCGCGAGGGGGGCGCGGGCATCGTCGGCTACGCCACGGACGCCGCCGTGGAGCTGGCGTCCTTCGCCCTGTCGGGGCGGCTCTTCACCGCGGAACTGAGGGCCGGAACCGCGCGTGAACTGCGGGTTCGCGGACCGGTGATCGACCCCCGCCCGTCCCCCGACGGACGGCTCGTCGCGTACGTCGCCGGGGGCGCCCTGCGGGTCGTCGGCGCCGAGGGTGAGGACGGCCGGGTGCTCGCGGAGCCCGAGTCGGACACCGTCACCTACGGGCTCGCCGAGTTCGTCGCGGCCGAGGAGATGGGCCGCTCGCGGGGCTTCTGGTGGTCCCCGGAGTCGGACCGTCTGCTGGTGGCTCGGGCCGACGACGCCCCCGTACGCCGCTGGTGGATCTCCGACCCCGCGCATCCCGAGCGGGAGCCTCAGCAGGTCGCCTATCCGGCGGCGGGCACCGACAACGCGGAGGTGCGGCTTTTCGTACTGGGGCTCGACGGGGTACGTACGGAGGTTCAGTGGGACCGGGCCCGCTACCCCTACCTGGCGCGAGTGCACTGGTCGGCCGCCGGGGCTCCGCTGCTGCTCGTACAGGCGCGCGACCAGGCGAGTCAGCTCTATCTGGCCGTCGACCCGGACTCCGGGACGACCAGGATGGTGCACGCGGACGAAGATCCAACTTGGCTTGATCTTTTCCCTGGTGTGCCGAGCTGGAGCCCGAGCGGACAGCTCGTGCGGATCGCCGACGAGGGAGGGGCGCGTGTGCTGGCGGTGGGCGAACGCCCCCTCACGGGACCGCAGTTGCACGTGCGCGCCGTGCTCGACGTGTCCGCCGACGACGTGCTCGTGTCCGCGTCGGCCGGCCCGGACGCGGCCGGCCCAGAGATCGGGGAGGTGCACGTCTACCGGGTCAACGACCTCGGCATGGAGCGGATCTCGCAGGAGCCCGGCGTGCACTCGGCGGTGCGGGCGGGCGGCGTGACCGTGCTCGTGTCGGCCGTGCCCGACCGGCCCGGGGCGCAGGTCGAGGTCGTGCGCGACGGGGGCCGCAAGGCGACGGGGAGCGGCCGGGCCGGCGGTCGTACGGAGGCGGTCACCGTGGCCTCGTACGCCGAGCACCCCGGAATGAGCCCGCGCGTGCACCTCACGGAAGCCGGTGAGCGCCGGGTACCGTGCGCCGTCGTGCTCCCCACGGACTACACCGACGGTCCGCTGCCGGTGCTCATGGATCCCTACGGCGGGCCGCACGGGCAGCGGGTCCTGGCGGCGCACAACGCGTACCTCGCGCCCCAGTGGTTCGCCGATCAGGGCTTCGCCGTGGTCGTGGCGGACGGGCGGGGCATGCCGGGCCGCTCGCCGGCCTGGGAGAAGGCGGTCAAGGACGATCTGGCGGCGGTCGTCCTCGACGACCAGATCCACGCGCTGCACGCCCTCGCCGAGCGCTTCCCCCTGGATCTGACCCGGGTGGCGATCCGCGGCTGGTCGTTCGGCGGCTATCTCGCGGGGCTCGCGGCGCTGCGCCGCCCCGATGTCTTCCACGCGGCCGTGGTGGGCGCGCCGGTCACCGACCAGCGGCTGTACGACACCCACTACACGGAGCGGTATCTGGGCGATCCGAACCGGCAGCCCGAGGTGTACGCGGCGAACTCGCTGATCGACGACGACGGCCTGGTGGGGGCGGTCGAACCGGCGCGGCCCATGATGATCGTGCACGGTCTCGCCGACGACAACGTGGTGGTCGCGCACTCCCTGCGGCTGTCCTCCGCGCTGCTGGCCGCGGGCCGTCCGCACGAGGTGCTGCCGCTGTCCGGGGTCACGCACATGACCCCGCAGGAACAGGTCGCGGAGAATCTGCTGCTGCTCCAGGTGGACTTCCTGAAGCGGTCGCTGGGCCTGCGGTAGGGCCGGCGCACCGGGCGGCCGGCGCACCGGGCGGCCGGGGTCCGGGCGGTCGGGGTCCGGCCGCCCGCACGGCCCCTACCGCAGACCTCGGACGAGCAGGTCGATCAGCCGCCGGTAGGTGTCCGGCGAGCCGGACACCTGCCCGATGCCGCCCGACTCCAGGTGGACCGCGCCGTGCAGGGCCGTCCAGACGACCTGCGCGGCCTCCCCCGCGTCGGCGAAGCCCCGGGGTGTGCGGCCTCCGGCGAGGTCCTGGACCAGCTCGATCAGGACCTCGAAGACCGCATGGCCGTACACCGACGCCTCGGAGCCCGTCCGGGCGACCGGTCCGCCGCCGCCGAAGACGAGCGCATAGCGCTGCGGATGCGCGAGCGCGAAGTGCCGGTATCCGTCGCAGGCCCGCCGGAAGCGCGGCTCGGGGTCCACCGACCGGTCCACGTCGACCGCGTGCCAGAGGTCGTTCAGAGCCCGGACGGCCAGGGCGCCGAGCAGGCCGTCCTTGTTGCCGAACCGGTTGTACACCCCCATGGGCGCGACCTCGGCCTCGCGGGCGACCGCGCGCACGGTGACACCGGCCAGGCCCTCGCGATCGAGCACGTCCTGCGCCGCGTCCAGCAGTACCTCGTGCAGCCGTTCGCTCGCCGTACGGCGCCTGGACGGCGGACCTGCTCCGGCGCTCATCCGTCCCACTCCTCCTGTTCGGGCCACCCGGCGGGCCACGCTGTATAACATTGTTCTACAGGGTGCCTCGTCGTGCCCACGGGGCGGCAACCGGAGTGATCACTCGTGCGATCCGATGCATGGACGCGATCCGATCCATGGGCGGCCGGCGGCACGCTCGCCGTGGGGGTCGCGCTGGCCGTGGGAGCGGCGTCCGCGGTCTTCGGCGACCATGCCGGTACGGCGACGCTGTGGGGAATCGTCGCCCTGGGAGCGGTCGGCCTCGTCCTGGCCGTGCGGGCGTGGAGTCCCGCCGTCGCCGTGGCCGCCCTGCTGGCCGCCCTGGAGATCCGCGATCCGGCGCCGTGGGGCACCTGGGCGGTCGCCGGAGGGCTGCTGTTCCTGTTCGCCCTCCGCCGCCCCCGTCTCGACGCGATCGTCGCCGGCGCGGTGGTCGCGGGCGGCACGCTGCTCGCCGCGTACAACCCGTACGCCTCGCGGCAGGACAGCGGCGGCGTCGGAGCGTTCGGGATCGTCACGCTCGCGGCCGCCATGGTCGGGGTGGGGCAGTGGGTGCAGGCGCAACGGCGCTATGTCGTCGCGGAGCTGGGACGGCGGCGCCAGGAGGCCGAACGCCGGCGGGAGGAGGTGGCCCGCCACGTGGCGGAGGAACGGCTGCGGATCGCCCGCGAACTCCACGACAGCGTGGCCCATCACCTCGCGGTGGTCAGCGTCCACACCAATGTCGCCAAGGCCAGTCTGGCCTCCTCGCCGGAGGCGTCCAGACGCGCCCTGGACGAGGTGCAGGCCGCCACCCGGTCGGTGCTGGAGGAACTGGGAGTGGTCCTGGGCGTGCTGCGCGCCTCGGAGTCCGAGGTCGCCCCGGCCGCCCCCGTGGACGCCGCCGTGGTCGACGAACTCCTGGAGAGCTTCGCGGGCATCGGGCTGAAGGTCGGCGCCGAGGGGCTGGACCACCTGCTCGCCCTCGCACCGGTCGCCCGGACCGCCGCCCGGCGCATCCTCCAGGAATCGCTCACCAACGCACAGCGGTACGGCGACGGCGGCGCCCACGTGACGGTGGACCCGCCGGCCGGCGGATACGTCACCCTGTCGGTCCGCAACGCCTGGGTACCGCGCGAGACCGGGTCCGCAGGAAGCGGGCTGGGGCTCGTGGGCATGGAGGAGCGGGTCCACGCGCTCGGTGGCACCTTCCACGCGGGCCCGGACGCGAAGGGATTTTTGGTGACCGCACAACTCCCGGCCGCCGCGCCGCGAAGAACAGCGAAGGAGACATCCGGATGAGCGTCGTACGCGTCCTCGTCGTCGACGACCAGGTCATGATCCGCTCCGGTATACGGGCCCTTCTGGAGACCGGCACCGGAGTCGACGTCGTCGGCGAGGCGGCCGACGGGAGCCGGGCGGTCGACATGGCGCGGGCCCTGGTGCCCGACGTGGTCCTCATGGACCTGCGGATGCCGGTGCTCGACGGAGTGGGAGCGATCACCCGGCTGCGGGCCGACGCCGTCACCGCGGACATCGGGATCCTGGTGCTGACCACCTTCGACACCGACCAGGACATCCTGGCCGCCCTCCAGGCCGGGGCCAACGGCTTCCTCGGCAAGTCCGCGGACCACGAGGAGCTCCTGCGGGCGGTCGAACGGGTCGCCGCGGGCGGCTCCTCCCTGTCCGCCGTCGCGACGGACACCGTCGTCGGGCACCTCACCCGCACCGCGCGCGAGCAGCGGCAGCCGGACCCGGTCTCCCCCGAGGATCTGCGCAGGGCCGGGTCCCTGACCTCGCGCGAACGGGAGGTCACCGTGCTGGTCTCCCAGGGGCTGACCAACGACGCCATCGCGGAGCGCCTGTTCATCTCGCCGCTGACGGTGAAGACCCACGTGAACCGGGCCATGAGCAAGATGCACGTCAGGGACCGGGCCCAACTCGTGGTCGCGGCCCTGCGGGCGGGCCTGCGCGAGGACTGACCGCTCCGGACGACCGACCGCTCCGGGCGACGGACCACCGCAGGTCACGAACCGCGGCAGGCGGGGATCCGCTCCGGGCGGAGGAGAACCGGGGAGCCGGAAATACACCAGCGGCGGTAGATCCGCTACCGCCGCCGTGCGACGACCACCGGGCACCTCCCGGCGGAGGCTGGGCACCGGCCGCACGAGCGGCCCGCGCACCGCTCTCCGCAGGAGTCCCGATGTCCCGATTGTTGTCCAGGATCGGCGCGTTCAGCGCCGCTCACCGGCTCGTCGTCGCCGGAGCATGGTTCGTGCTGACGGTCGTCCTCACCGTCGTGACGATCAGCGGCGCCAAGTTCTCCGACGCCGAATTCAGCATCTCGGGCGCCGAGTCGACCACCGCGCTCGCCACGATGAAGAAGGCGTTTCCCGAGGCCGACCCCGACGCCGGCGAGCTGATGCTGGTCGTGGAGGCGCCCGACGGCACCTCCCTGACCCGGCCCGCGGACCGGGAACTGGTCGCGGGCCTCGTGTCCCGCGCCACCGGCGTCCCCGACGTGAGGTCCGCCACGGACCCGTACGCCGAGGACCGCCCCTATGTGTCGAAGGACGGTTCGGTCGCCGTTTCGACGCTCACCGTCGCCCTGGAGGCGGACCAGGCCGTCGTCGAGAAGGACCTCCGGGAGGCCGCGGCACCCCTGACGGACCAGGGATACCGCGTCGAACTCGGCGGAAGCCTGGAGGACGGGCCGCCCGAGATCGCCGGCGTCACCGAGATCATCGGAGTCGTGGTCGCCTTCGTCGTGCTGCTGCTGACCTTCGGCTCGCTGGCCGCCGCGGGCGCGAACATGCTGACCGCCCTGAGCGGGGTCGTCGTCGGCGTCCTGGGCATTCTCGCGTGGTCCGCCACGGGCGAGGGCATCCAGTCCACCACGCTGATCATCGCGGTGATGCTCGGGCTGGCCGTGGGCATCGACTACGCCCTGCTGATCCTCTCGCGGTTCCGTGACGAGCTCCGCCGGGGCGCCGGCGTGGACGCCGCCGTGGCCCGCGCCTGCGGCACGGCCGGCACCTCCGTGGTGGTGGCCGGGACCACCGTGGTCATCGCCCTGACGGGGCTGGCGATCGTCCGGATCGCGTTCATCACCGAGATGGGGCCGGCGCGGCACTGGCCGTGATCGTGGCCGTGGCCGCCTCGCTCACGGTCGTACCGGCCGTGCTGAAGACCCTCGGCCACCGGGCACTGCCGCGCAGGGAGCGCCCGGGACGGGGCGCGGCGTACGCGACCGGAGCGACCGGAGTAACCGGAATAGCCGAAGCGACCGCGGAGGACGCAGCGGCGGCGGAGGCGGCACCGGCCACGCGGGCAGCATCCGCCGCGCAGGGGCCGGGCAGCCGCCGCGGGACGGGCCTGCTGGGCCGCTGGGCCCGGATGGTGGTCGACCGGCCCGTCCTCACGATGCTGGGCAGCACCGTCCTCGTCGCCCTGCTCGCCGTGCCGGCCCTCTCTCTCAAGACCGAACTCGATCCCCCGGGCGGCCCCGACCCGGCCAGTTCCCAGCGCGCGGCGTACACCACGGTCAGCGACGCGTTCGGCGCCGGCGAGCAGAACCCCCTGGTGGTGCTCTTCGAAGGCCAGGACGCGGCGGACACCGCGGCCGGCACGGCGAAGCGGATCACCGCGCTGAAGGGTGTGGCCGGCGTCAGCCCGGTCCAGCGCGCCGAGGACCCGGGGTTCGCCTTCCTCGCGGTCACACCCGACCACGGCCCGACCGACGCGCGGACGAGCGACCTGGTGAACTCGCTGCGCACGGAGATGGACGACGTGGCGGGCGCCGAGGTCTCGGTGACGGGCCAGACCGCGGTCGACGTGGACGTCGACTCGGCGCTCTCGTCGGGCCTGATCATCTATCTGGTCGCCGTGGTCGGGCTCTCGCTGCTCCTGCTGACGCTCGTGTTCCGTTCCGTCATGGTGCCGCTGCTGGCCACCGCCGGGTTCCTCATGTCGCTGGCCGCGGGCCTCGGCGTGACGGTGGCGGTGTTCCAGTGGGGCTGGGCCGGCGTGCTGGTCGGCCTCGACGAGGCCCGGCCGCTGGCCAGCCTGACGCCTCTGATCGTGGTGGGCGTGCTGTTCGGCCTCGCCATGGACTACCAGGTGTTCCTGGTGGCCCGTATGCACGAGGCGCATCGCGGCGGACTGCACACCAGGGCCGCCATCGTGCGGGGCTTCGGGCAGGCCTCCCCCGTCGTCGTCGCGGCGGCCTCGATCATGGCGGCGGTGTTCGCCGGCTTCGCCTTCAGCGGCGGCGACCAGATGGTCGCGTCCATCGGACTGGCCCTGACCGTCGGGGTGCTGGTCGACGCGCTCGTCGTCCGCATGCTCCTCGTACCGGCGGCCCTGCGGCTCCTCGGTGAGGCGAGTTGGTGGATGCCCCGCGCGCTGGACCGCGTACTGCCGGACATCGACACGGAGGGCGCGTCCCTGGACCGGGAGGAGCCGCGGGTGGAGGACGGGCCGCGACAGGAACTCGCCGGGTCCGCACGGCCCTAGGGCCGATCGGGGGGAGACGGCGACCGGCCGGGGAGACATGGCGCTCCCCGGCCGGTCTACGGCACCCGCACGGCCGTACGCTGTTCAGGGTGCCGCGTCCGTATATCGGTGCCGGGTCGGCCAAGTTGCCTGCGTGTTAACGCAGTTGCTGCATGTTTGTCAGCCTATGTCGGCCCGTCCGGCGTATCGTCCGGCACCTCCCCGGGCACCTCCGCCGCCGACTCCCCCTGGGGCTCTCCCGGTGCGGCCCGCACATCCAGCGCATCCCGCGCAGGCTCCCGCGGCGGCTCCTCAGGCGGGACGACTTGCTTCTCCTCCGCAAAGTGGCAGGCCGAGTCATGGGCGGCGGGACCGGCCTCGTACCGGAACTCCGCGGGGACCGCGAGCAGCGGGACCTCCATCGCGCAGCGCTCCGCGGCCTTCCAGCAGCGGGTGCGGAAGCGGCAGCCGGAGGGGATGTTCGCGGGCGAGGGCACGTCGCCGAAGAGGATGATCCGCTCCCGGTGCTCACGGGCCTCCGGGTCCGGGACGGGCACGGCGGACAGCAGCGCCTGGGTGTACGGGTGCGTCGGGTGGTCGTAGATCTCGGCGTCACGGCCGGTCTCCACGATCCGCCCGAGGTACATCACCCCGACGCGGTCGGAGATGTGCCGCACGATCGACAGGTCGTGCGCGATGAAGACGTAACTGAGGGCGAACTCGGTCTGGAGACGGTCCATCAGGTTGATCACCTGCGCCTGCACGGACACGTCGAGGGCCGACACCGGTTCGTCCGCGACGATGATCTCGGGGCGCAGGGCGAGCCCGCGCGCGATGCCGATCCGCTGGCGCTGGCCGCCGGAGAACTGGTGCGGATAGCGGTTGATGTACTCCGGGTTGAGCCCCACCACGTCCAGCAGGTCCTGCACCTGCCGCCGCCGGTCCCCCTTCGGCGCGACCTCGGGATGGATCTCGTACGGCTCCCCGATGATGTCTCCGACGGTCATGCGGGGGTTGAGCGAGGTGTACGGGTCCTGGAAGACCATCTGGATGTTGCGGCGGACGGCCTTGAGTGCGCGGCCGGACAGCTTGGTGATGTCGTCGCCCTTGTACCTGATCTCACCCGCGGTCGGCTTCTCCAGGTTGACGAGCATCTTGGCGACCGTCGACTTGCCGCAGCCGGACTCGCCGACGATGCCGAGGGTTTCCCCCGCGCCGAGGTCGAAGTCGACGCCGTCGACGGCCTTCACCGCGCCCACCTGCTTGCGGAACAGGATTCCCTGGGTGAGCGGGTAGTGCTTGACGAGGCCGCGGACCTGGAGGATCGGCTCGCCGACCGGGGCGTTCAGATGCTCGGCGACAGCGCCGTTCTTCCGCTCAGCCATTGAGGCACTCCCTCCAGAAGTGGCAGGCGCTCACGCGGTCCGCGCCCGCCTCGGTCACCTCGTACAGGGGCGGTTCGTCGGTGCGGCAGACGTCCTGGGCCATGGGGCAGCGCGGGTTGAAGGCGCAGCCCGGCGGGATGTTCATCAGGTTCGGCGGCAGGCCCTTGATCGCGTAGAGCTCCCGGCCCTTCTGGTCGAGCCGCGGGATCGACTCCAGCAGACCCTTCGTGTACGGGTGCGCGGGGGCCTTGTAGATGTCGTGGACCGGGGCGGACTCGACGATCCGGCCCGCGTACATGACGGCGATCCGGTCGGCGACGTCCGCGACCACGCCGAGGTCGTGGGTGATGAGGATGAGGCCCATGTTGAGCTCGCGCTGCAGCTCGGCGAGCAGGTCCATGACCTGGGCCTGGACGGTGACGTCGAGGGCCGTGGTGGGTTCGTCGGCGATGATCAGGGCCGGTTCGAGGGCGAGTGCCATCGCGATCATGATGCGCTGGCGCATCCCGCCGGAGAACTGGTGGGGATAGTCGCCCACGCGGGAGGCGGCGCCCGGGATGCGGACCCGGTCCATCAGTTCGATCGCCTTCGCCTTCGCGTCCTTGCGGGACGCGCCCCGGTGGACGGTGAACATCTCGCCGAGCTGGGCGCCGACGCTGAGCACCGGGTTCAGCGACGACAGCGCGTCCTGGAAGATCATCGCCATCTGGGCGCCGCGGACCTTGCGCCGCTCCTCCTCCTTGAACTTCAGGAGGTCCTGGCCCTTGAAGAGGATCTCGCCCGCGGTGATCTTCCCCGGCGGGGTGTCGAGGATGCCCATCACGGCCTGCGCGGTGACGGACTTGCCGGAGCCGGACTCGCCGAGCACGGCGAGCGTCTCGCCCTCGTCCACGCTGTAGGTGACCCCGTTGACGGCCCTGGCCACCCCGTCCCGGGTCCTGAACTCCACGTGCAGGTCGCGCACTTCGAGCAGCACGTCGGTCACCTCAGCTTCGGATCGAGGGCGTCGCGCACCGCGTCGCCGAGCATGATGAACGCGAGGACGGTGACGGCCAGCGCCCCGGCCGGCCACAGCAGGGCGTGCGGCGCGGTGCGGATGTACTGGGACGCCGAGGAGATGTCGATGCCCCAGCTCACGGTGGGCGGCTTCAGCCCGACACCGAGGAACGACAGGGTCGCCTCCAGCGAGATGTACGTTCCCAGCGCGATGGTCGCCACGACGATGACCGGGGCGATCGCGTTCGGCGTGATGTGCCGCAGCAGCATCCGGGAGTTGGAGGCGCCGAGCGCGCGGGCGGCCTGCACGTAGTCGTTCTGCTTGGTGGTGATGACCGAGCCGCGGGCGATACGGGAGATCTGCGGCCAGCCCAGCAGCACCATGAAGCCGATCACGGGCCAGATGGTGGAGCTGGTGACGACGGACAGCAGCACCAGACCGCCGAGGACGACGGGGATCGCGAAGAAGATGTCGGTGATACGGGAGAGGACCGCGTCCCACGCCCCGCCGAAGAACCCGGCGAGCCCGCCGAGCACCGAGCCGAGGATCGCCACCCCGAGCGTGGCGCAGACGCCGACGGTCACGGAGACCCGGGCCCCGTACACCGTGCGCGTGTACACGTCGCAGCCCTGGCCGTTGTAGCCGAAGGGATGGCCCGGCTGGGAGCCCTCCTGGGACTTGGCGAGGTCGCACTTGAGGGGGTTGCCGGAGGCGATCGCCGAGGGCCACAGGGAGATGACGATCAGGAAGAGGATGACGAGCCCCGAGATGATGAAGACGGGGTTGCGCCGCAGATCGCGCCAGGCGTCGGACCACAGGGAACGGGGCTTGTCCTGCGGCCCCGTACCGTCCGGCCCGCCGAGAGGCTTGCGCAGGGAGTCGGCCTCCTGCGTGGCGAGGTCCATCGCGCCGCCCATGCCGGTCGCGGCGATGGCGCCGTCCTCGGGGGCTCGGCCGCCGCCGGACAGGTGCGGCCCCGGCGGCATGGAGGGCAGGGGCCGCTCCGGCGGCGTCGGCTGCTCAGGCATAGCGGATCCTCGGGTCGAGTACGGCGTACAGGAGGTCGACCAGCAGGTTGGCCACCAGGAAGACGAGGACGAGGACGGTCACGAAGCCGACGACGGTCTGCGTGTTCTGGCGCAGGATGCCCTGGTAGAGCTGGAATCCGACGCCGTGGATGTTGAAGATCCGCTCGGTGACGATCGCGCCGCCCATCAGCGCGCCGATGTCGGTGCCGATGAAGGTGACCACCGGGATCAGCGAGTTGCGCAGCAGGTGCCGGGTGATGACCCGGCGCCGGGGCAGGCCCTTGGCGATGGCCGTACGGACGTAGTCGGCGCGTCTGTTCTCCGCGATGGACGTCCGGGTCAGCCGGGTCACATAGGCGAGGGAGACGGACGCGAGGACCAGGCCGGGCACGATCAGCTCGTCGAAGGGTGCATCGGAGGACACGGACGGGCTGATCCAGCCCCATTTGACGCCGAGCAGCAGTTGCAGCAGCAGACCGGTGACGAAGGTGGGCACCGAGATGACGACGAGGGTGATCAGCAGGACACCGGTGTCGACGGGCCGGCCGCGGCGCAGTCCGGTGACGACACCGAGCGCGATGCCGATGACGACCTCGAAGAGGATCGCGACGATCGTGAGCCGGATGGTGACCGGGAAGGCGGTCGACATCAGCTCGGTGACCTCCTGCCCGTTGAACGCGGTGCCGAAGTCGCCGGTGAAGACGTTGCCCATGTAGGTCGCGTACTGCTGCCACACGGGCTTGTCCAAGCCGAACTCCCTGCGCAGCTGGGTCGCCGTCGCGGGGTCGCACTGGCGGTCTCCGCAGAGGCCCGCGATGGGGTCGCCCATCACGTTCACCATCAGGAAGATCAACAGGGTGGCGCCGATGAAGACCGGGATCATCTGCAGCAGACGCCGGATCACATACCGTCCCATGAGGGCTCCGGAGGTAGGTGGGGGCAGGCGGCGGGGGCGCGCACCTGCTTCCTGCCGAAGTGCGCGCCCCCGTGGCTCAGTTGACCTTGATCTCGTTGTAGACGGGCAGGCTGAAGGGGTTCAGTGCCACGTTCGAGACCCGGTCCGAGTAGCCGGCGCTGCCGTTCTGGTACCAGAGCGGAATGGCGCCCATGTCGTCCCGCAGGACCTCCTCGGCCTGCTGGAACAGACTGACGGCCTTGGCCTGGTCGGTCTCCGCGTTGGCCTTGTCGACGAGGCCGTCGAACTCCTTGCTGGTCCACTTGCCGTCGTTGGACGAGGCGTTGGTGTAGTACAGCGGCTGCAGGAAGTTCTGGATCAGCGGGTAGTCCATCTGCCAGCCCGCCCGGAAGGGGCCCGACATCTTGGACTGGGTGATCTGGTTGCGGAAGTCGGCGAAGGTGCCGACCGGGTTGCCGACGCAGGCCTTGTCGTTGTCGAGCGCGTTGTTGACGGAGTTGCAGACGGCGTCCACCCACTCCTTGTGGGAGCCGGTGTCCGCGTTGTAGGAGATCTTGACCTGCCCGCCGGGCAGGCCGCCGCCCTCCTCGATCATCTTCTTGGCCTTGTCGGGGTCGTACTCGCAGGCGTCACCGCACAGCCCCTTCTTGTAGCCGCCGTCCTCGCCGAGGACGGGTGACGTCCAGTCGGTGGCGGGGGTGCGCGTCTTCTGGAAGATGGTCTCGGTGATCTGCTTGCGGTTGATCGCCATGGAAAGCCCGGTGCGGACCTTCTCCATCCCGTCCTTGCCCCAGTTCTTGTCGTAGAACGGGAAGGCGAGGGTCTGGATGATGCCGGCGGGGGTGTTGATGTACCGGTCGCCGAGGTCGCTCTTGGCGTTCTTGAGCTGCGCGGCGGGCACGTCGTCGACGAGGTCGAGGTTGCCGGCCATCAGGTCCGTGTAGGCGGTGTTGTTGTCGGTGTAGACCTTCAGGTCCACCCCGCCGTTCTGCGCCTTGTCGTCCCCCGGGTACTTGTCCCACGTGCGCATCTTCATCGCCGAGCCCTTGGCGTACGAGTCGATCGTGTACGGGCCGTTGCCGACCGGCTTCTTCAGCCAGGCGGCGTGGTCGTCGAAGAACGCCTTGGGCAGCGGCGCGAAGGCGGCGTAGCCGAGGGTGTCGGGGAAGGTCGAGAACTTCTGGTTCAGCTTGACGGTGAAGGTGTTGTCCCCCGTCACCTTCAGCCCGCTCAGGGTCTGGGCGGACTGCTTGCCGCCGTCCTCCGGGTGGACCTTGTCGTAGCCGTCGATGTATCCGAAGAAGTACGCGTTCTTCTGGTTGTTCTTGAGGCTGGCGCCGTAGTTCCAGGCGTCCACGAAGGACTTCGCGGAGACCGCCTCGCCGTTGCTGAACGTCCAGCCGCTCTTGACGGTGACCGTGAAGTTCTGCGAGTCCGAGGTGTCGATCTTCTCGGCCAGCATGTCCTTGGCCTCGCCGGTCTTCGCGTCGTAGCGCTTGAGACCGCGGAACAGCATGTCGAGGACCTTGCCGCCCTGCACCTCGTTGGTGTTGGCGGGCTCCAGGGGGTTCTGCGGGTCGCCCCACGACGAACTGAGGATGCCGGAGCCGTCGCCGCTGCCGCCGCTGTCCCCGCCGTCCCCGCCTCCCCCACAGGCCGTCGCCGCGAGGGCTACCGCCGTCGCGCAAACGGCCCATCTGGCGTGTGTGGCTCCACGCATGGAGTGCCTCCTCATCGGTGCGCTGCGGCTCCGGCGCCGGAGCCAGTTCCTTTGCGCCCAATATCGGTGCAGAACTCACATAGCGCATATTCGGCGACCCACATGGGTGCATGGGGAGAGGGCTGCCATCCGTGACCTGCGGGCCGGTGGGGGCTTGAGTCAAGACGTGGGCGTGCAGCGGGACGCGCCCTTCAGGGGCGCGGGGAACTGCGCGATCAGCCCCCACCGGCCCGCAGCCGACACACTCCCGGTCCACCCCTCAGGGGCGCGGGGAACTGCGCGACAAGCCCCCACCGGCCCGCACGCCGCCTACCCTGGAGGCATGGACTACGCGAAGATGCGCGCGATCGCCGAGCAGCTCACGGGGTTCGCCGAGCACCTTGAGGGGGCGTGGAATGTGGAGATCGGCCCCTCGGGACCGTTCCTCGCCATGATGAGCCCGTCCAAGCGCCATGAGGGGACAGTGCGCCGCATCCGTAACCAGCTCAACGAACAGCTTCCCGCCACCCACCCGGGCTACGTGTGCGAGAACGGCCCCGAGATCGAGCACCCGTCGATCGGCCGCATGCGGCGCCCGGACGCGGTCGTCATCCCCGAGGAGGTGCTCGACGAGGAGGGCCTCGCCGTCGACGCGACACGCGTGCTGGCCGTGGTCGAGATCGTCTCGCCGTCCGACCCGGACAACGACTACACGGAGAAGCTGGCCGACTATCCGGCGATGGGCATCGGCCACTACATGATCGTCGACCCTCGCACGGGGACCATCGAGGTGCACTCCGCCCCGTGCAAGGGCCGCTATCAGGACAAGAACGCGTACATCTTCGGGGACTCGGTGCCGTTCAGCGCCTGGAAGGTGGAGACCGGGGCCTTCCGCCGCTACGGCAAAGCCGGAGACAGCGTGAGCTGACGGGTCAGTCCGACTCCCCCCTCTCCACACAGAACTCGTTGCCCTCCGGGTCCGCCAGGAGGAACCAGCCTCCGCCGTCCGGGCGTGTTCGGTCCGACAGGAGGGTTGCGCCGAGCGCGAGCGCGCGTTCCACCTCCGCCGCCCTCGTGCGTCCCGTCGGCCGCAGGTCGAAGTGGATGCGGTTCTTGGCCGTCTTGCCCTCCGGGACCCGGACGAAGAGCAGCCGCGGACCTCCCTCGGGGTCCGCGATCAGTGCCTCCGGATCACCGGGTTTGTCGTCGTCGTCCAGCGGCCGGCCCAGCAGTTCGCTCCAGAACAGGCCGAGGTCGTACGGGTCGCCCGTGCAGTCGAACGTGATGCTGTGAAGAGCGGGGTTCGTCATGGCGGGGAGCTTCCCTGATGCCCTTGAGGAAGTCGAACCCTTTTCACTTCCTCCCGCCGGGTCCGTTCATCCGTTGGGGCGGAAGTGCCCGAAGCCCGGCCGGGACGACGGCGCGGCGCGCCAGGGTGGGCCCGAGAGAGCGACGGCACGTCACCCCACCTCAGGCCAGGAGGTCACCGCATGCCCCCCACCGCACCGGACTTCGGTCCGGGTATCGACGACTACGCCCCCCACGAGGGGCAGCGGAACTGCGACCCGGTCGCGAAACCGGGTCTCCTCGCCTTCCGCGACCTGGTCCTCGCCGCCTACCCCGGCACCCGGAGCCTGGGCATCAGCAGGGAGTGCGGCAGGCCGGGGGTCAGCGAGCACAAGGAGGGCAGGGCCTGGGACTGGGGTGTCGCCGCCGACGGCCGGTCCGCCGACGCCGACGATCTCATCGGCTGGCTGCTGGCCACCGACCGGCACGGCAACCCTCACGCCCTCGCCCGCCGCTTCGGAATCATGTACATGATCTGGAACCGGCGGATCTGGCAGGCCGCCCGCGCGGACGCCGGCTGGACCCCGTACACCGGTGCCAGCCCGCACACCGATCACGTCCACTTCAGCTTCGGGTGGGCGGGAGCGCGCAAGGAGACCACCTGGTGGACCGGGCGCGGGACGGCAGCGCCGCAGGTCGGCGTCGGAATCCCGTCCGTCGTGGACCACGGCTCGGGCATGGTCGTGTCCGGGGTCGACGGGACGGGCGACGTGGCGCACCGCTGGCAGAACCAGGCGGGCGGCGCGTGGTCGGGCTGGACGCCCCTGGGCCGTCCGTCCTCGGGTGCGGTGGGCCGGCCGTGGGCGCTGGTCGGCCGCTACGGCAAGCTCGCGGTGTTCGTCCGTGGGACCGACGGGACGCTGTGGCACACCTGGCAGTCGGAGGCGGGCGCGTGGGCGCCGGAGTGGGTGTCCCTGGGCGGACGCCTCGCCGGTGACCCGGCCGTGGTCCTCAGCCCGAACGGCGCGCTGTCGGTGTTCGCCCGCGGCCCCGAAGGGCACATCACCCACACCTGGCAGCGCGGCCCCGAGCACGGTCACGCCTGGCACGACACCTGGGTCGACATGGGCGGAACCGCACAAGGACGCCCCACCGTCCTCGTCGGCCGCGACGGAGGCATGGTCCTCTTCACCCGCGGCACCGACAACGCCCTCCACCACCGCTGGCAGACCGGCACCGGCGGCCCCTGGTCCGACTGGAA
>NZ_JBHXTO010000146.1:0-23948 GCF_042677425.1 Streptomyces sp. NPDC127119
GGTGAGGGTTTCCTCGCCCCCGCCGCCCCTACCCGTCCCGTCAACGACTCGGGGGGCCCCCCCCCCACCCCCCCGCCCCCCCCCCAACCCGCGGGGGGCGCACCCGCCCCCCCTCGGGGCCGGGCCCCCCCCCCCGCCACGTCCGGGATACGGGCCTGGCTCAGACCGACGGCGGGATCTGGGCTGTGATCAGGGCCGGGAGCCTCGTCGTACGGGGCTTCGCCGCGATCTCCGCCACCGCGTGCGGCAGCGCCTGTTCCACACCGTGGACCACGGAGAGGTGCCGGTCGGCGCGGCCGAAGGCGGTGTAGACCCAGGGCCTGGAGAGCGCCTGCGCCGCGTCGCCGGGCAGGACCACGACCGCGGCGGGCCAGCGGACCCCGACGGCCTGGTGGGCGGTGAGCGCCCAGCCGTGCCGCACGGTCTGCTCCACCCGCTCCTTCGGTACGACGACGGGCACGCCCGCGCACTCCAGGTGCAGCCCCTCGGCGTTGGCCTTCACCACCTGGCCCAGGATCGAACGGCCGGGCGTAGCGGAGTACGCCACCCGGTCGCCCGGGTCGAAACCGCCGAAGCGGCCGGGGCCCGGGTTCAGCCGCTCCTTCAGCGCCGCGTTGAGCACTCGCGTGCCCGCCGCACCGCCGTGGCCCGGCGTGATCACCTGGGTCTGCTCGGCCGGGATGCCGATCGCGCGCGGCACCGAGTCGGCGACGAGTTGCACGGTGCGGTGGACCGCCTCCCCGGCGTCCCGCACCGGGATGATCACCACTTCCTTGCCCGGTGCCTCGACCTGGTTCAGCTCGCCGATGCCGATGCCCGAGACCAGTTCGCCGACGGGACCCGGATCCGGGGTCCGCGAGGCGATCTGCGGGCACACCCGCGCGGCGAGCAGATCCGCGAACACCCGTCCGGGGCCCGCCGACCACAGCACGCCGGGGTCCCCGCTCAGGACGAGCCGGGCGCCGTCGGGCAGCGACTCGGCGAGCATCGCCGCGCTCTCGACGTCGAGCTGCGGCGCGTCCAGCACGACCAGGAGGTCGGTGCGGAGCATGCCGTCCCGGTCCCGCCCCGGGCCCTCCTCGCCGGAGAGCAGACCGGCGACGGTGGCCACGACGGCCGACGACGGATCCGCGTCCGAGGCCGTCTCGCGCGCGTCCGCGCCGGCGAGCAGTTCCGCGAAGCGGCGGCGGCCGTCCGGATGGTGGGCGGCGGCGCACACCCTGAGGCCGAGGGAGAGGGCAGCCGCCACCAGGGACGCGGGCTCCGCGCGGGACGCCTCGCCGCCGGTGTGCAGGACCAGGCCGCGGCCCGCGACCGCCCGGATCAGCTCGGCGGCCGAGCCGGTCGCGGCCGGTTCCCAGGCCGCAGCGGTGCCTTCGTCCTTGGGCAGCGAGTTGACGACCCGGGCCAGCCCGTCGGCGAGGCTCTCCTCGGCGAGCGCGTACCGCTCCAGACCGATGAGGACGCGCACCGGACGTGCCTCCTCGGCCTCCTCACCGTCCTCGCCGCCCTCGTCGTCCGGGGTGGCGTCCTCCACGGACCGCCGGGGAGCCGGGGGCGTGCCGCCGGGCTCGTCCAGCGCGTCCTGGAAGACCAGCGCGTCACCTTCGGCCAGAGCGCTCTGCACGGCCGCGTCGGGGTCGGGCACCGAGCGCTGCGCGAGCGCGGTGTGCAGGGCCGCGGCCTCCAGGGCGGTGTGCCCCACCAGCGCGGCCTGTTCGAGGAGCCACACGGTGACGGCGCGGCCCCGCCGTTCGTCGTCCGGACCGCACTCCGCGCCGAGCAGGGCCCGGGCGAACCCGTCGGCCTGCTCGGGGCGCACGCCCGCCACGCGGAGCAACTGCCAGGGGTCCTCGCGCAGTTGCCCGTCCGCCCCCTCGCCGAGGGTGGCGGCGGTCTGCGGTGCCAGTGCCTCCGGGGCGCCGCCCCGGACGAGCACGGCGCGGACCGCGTCGACGGACTCCGAGGCCATCGACGCCGGGGCGCCGGAGGGTACGGGCTGCGGGCGGCGCACCGGCTCCTGCGCGACCCTGCGCGGGGTGGGCTCCGGCCCGCTGAAGACGCTCGCCGAGGGCTTCTCGCCGCTCTCCACCGCCCGGACTGCCGCGAGCAGATCGGCGGCCTTCCCGCTCAGTGCCGTCCCGGCCAGGACCGGCCCGTCCTTCTCCGCCTTCCGCCGCTCGATCCGCTCCCGCAGCTCCCGCTGCGCGGCCAACTCGGCCTCGGCCTCGGACAACTGGGCCGCACCCCCGGTGGCGCCCTCCGCGGTGCTCTCGGTGCCCTCGGCGGCGCTGTCGGCGGCCCCACCGTCCTCGCCGGCGTCGTCTTCGGCGTCCCCGTCCCCGTCCCCGTCGGCGCCGGTGTCCGGCCGGACCTCCGTACTGGGCCCCTCGGACTCGGGACCGGCGTCCGGCGTCCCCGGCTCGGCTTCCTCCGCGGCGGCGGACGGCTCCGTGGTCACAGCGTGCTCCAGTCGTGATCGGGATAGTGGTGCACGGGCGCCGACACGTCGTCGAGCGCTCGACAGATCTCGTCAGGAAGACTAAGGGTCTCCACTGACAACGCGGCCGTGAGCTGCAGCGCGTTGCGCGCGCCGATGATCGGGGCGGCCACCCCGGGCCGGTCGCGGACCCAGGCGAGAGCCACCTGGAGCGGGGTCACCGCCAGGCCGTTCGCCGCCGTCGCCACCGCGTCCACGATGCGGCTCGCCGCGTCGTCCAGATACGGCGCGACGAACGGCGCGAGCTGCTCGGAGGCGCCCCGCGAGTCCGCGGGCGTCGCGTGCCGGTACTTGCCCGTCAGGACGCCCCGGCCCAGCGGGGACGACGGCAGGAGCCCGATTCCCAGGTCCAGCGCGGCGGGCAGCACCTCGCGCTCGACACCGCGCTGCAGCAGCGAGTACTCCATCTGCGTACATGCCAGCCGCGTACGGGTCCCGGGGGCGGCGAGCTGCCAGGTCGCCGCCTTCGCGAGCTGCCAGCCGCAGAAGTTGGAGACCCCCGCGTACCGGGCCCGGCCGCTGCTGACAGCGATGTCGAGGGCCTGGAGTGTCTCCTCCAGCGGCGCGTCCGGGTCGAAGGCGTGGACCTGCCACAGATCCACATGGTCCGTGCCGAGCCGGGCCAGCGAGGCGTCGAGGGCGGACAGCAGATGTCCCCGCGAGCCGTCGAACCGCCGGTCCGGGTCGGGCACGCTGCCCGCCTTCGTGGATATGACGAGGTCCCGGCGCGGCACCAGCCCGTCCATGAGCTGCCCGAGCAGATACTCGGCCTCCCCGTCCCCGTACACGTCGGCCGTGTCGACGAGGGTCCCGCCCGCCTCCCAGAACGCCTTCAACAGGTCCGCGGCGTCGTGCTCGCCGGTGTCCCTGCCCCAGGTGAGGGTGCCGAGACCGATGCGGGACACGCGCAGGCCGGTACGGCCGAGATGCCTCTGCTCCATGGTGGCTGAGATTACTGGCCGCAAGTCGACGTGTGGGAAGCCTGTGGACAACCTTCGTCACATGATCCGCAACGCTGTCCCTGCCGCTCGGCCCGGCGGCGCGCTAGGGTGCCGGACAAGGGACGTTACTGATCAGTAAGGGGAATCGGCCATGCAGCTCGGGATCAACCTCGGCTACTGGGGTGCCGGAATGGACGCGGACAACCTCGCCGTGGCCAAGGAGGCCGACCGCCTCGGGTACGCGGTCTGCTGGGCCGCCGAGGCGTACGGATCGGACGCGGCCACCGTGCTGAGCTGGGTCGCCGCCCAGACCGAGCGCATGGACGTCGGGTCGGCCATCTTCCAGATCCCGGCCCGCCAGCCCACGATGACCGCGATGACCGCGGCCACCCTGGACTCGCTCTCCGGCGGCCGTTTCCGCCTCGGCCTCGGCGTCTCGGGACCGCAGGTCTCCGAGGGCTGGTACGGCGTCAAGTTCGACAAGCCGCTGGCCCGCACCCGCGAGTACGTCGAGATCGTGCGCAAGGCGATGACCCGCGAACGCCTGTCGTACGAGGGCGCGCACTGGACCCTGCCGCTGCCGGGCGGCCCGGGCAAGCCGCTCAAGCTGACCGTGCACCCGGAGCGCGAGCACATCCCGCTCTACATCGCCGCGATCGGCCCGAAGAACCTGGAGCAGACCGGCGAGATCGCCGACGGCGCCCTCCTGATCTTCCCGTCCGCGGACCATCTGGAGGACACCGCGATCAAGCACCTGCGCGCGGGCCGCGAGAAGGCCGGCCTGACCATGGACGGCTTCGACGTCTGTCCGACCGTGCCGCTCGCGCTCGGCGAGGACAAGGACGTGGCGGCACTGGCCGACATGTTCCGTCCGTACACCGCGCTCTACGTGGGCGGCATGGGCAGCCGCAAGCAGAACTTCTACAACCAGCTCGCCCAGCGCATGGGGTACGAGCAGGAGGCCGCCGAGATCCAGGACAAGTACCTGTCCGGCGACAAGGAGGGCGCGGCGGCAGCCATTCCGCACCAGCTCATCGACCAGACCACGCTGCTCGGTTCGGTGGACCGCATCGCGGACCGGATGAAGGCCTACGCGGCGGCGGGTGTCACCACGCTCACGCTGGCCCCGGCGGGCTTCACGCTGGACGAGCGGATCGCCGCGCTGCGGGCCGGCACCGACGCCGCCGAGCGGGCCGGAGTCGCGTAGCCACGCCCGGCGGGACGGGGGAGCCGAGCGGGACGGGAGAGTTCTGCGGCCGTGGTGGGGGCTCGGGGGTCTTCCCCGCCACGGCCGTCACGGAGAACAACGCGCGACGGCCCGCTCGGTTACGCGCCCGGCATTCCCTGCGCGTCCACCGTTCAGCGGATTTGTCCGACACAGGTGTTGCCGCACCCCTGGCTGCCCATTTGACTCGTTCTTTGCGGACTCCCGCAGGAGGTGCGGGTCGCGCGTGGAGGTGGCAGTCATGCTTTCGGCCAAGAGTCTTTTCCAGGAGATCATCGACAACGACGAGTCCTTCCGGCTCTTCTGCTCCATCGCCGCCAGCGGGGAGACACAGGGCGGCTGGGAGAACGGGCGGATCGCGGCCCTCGTACCGGAGGCCGAGCGCGCGCTCGCACCCAAGATCGCCCGGCACGGCGCCGACGAGGACAAGCACGGCCGGATCTTCAACGCCCTCATGAGGAAACGGGGTCTCACGCCCGTCGAGATCCCGCCCGCGACCGACTACACGATGCTCCTGGAGAAGAACGGCATCGGCCTCACGCACGACAAGCTCAGGCGCGACGAACCCCTCACCGTGCAGGACATCGTCACCTACCTGTCCCACAGCAGGGTCACGGAGCAGCGGGCCGCGGACCAGATGGTGATGCTCCGCAAGGACTTCGGGGACCATCCCGAGATCGGCAGGGCCGTACGGATGATCTCCGACGACGAGGACAACCACCTCGCCTACTGCCATGAGGAACTGTTGCGCTTCGCCCGCGCGGGGCACGGCCGGACCATTCAGCGGACACTGCGCGAGTGCGCGCTGGCCGAGGCCGTCGTCTACCGCGACGTCAGCCTCGCCGTGATGGCCCACATGGGACGCGTCCTCGGCTGGTCCCGACCCAAGGCGGCGCTGCTCGCCACGGGCATCCGAGCCACGTACGGGTACGAACGGGCGGCCGGCTGGCGGCGGATGGTCTCCCTGACGATGCCGGAGCGCCGCGACGCCCTGGGCGGCCCCGCGACGGCGGCACCCGGATACGCCTGACCGCCCACCACCGCTCAAGGCCCACCGCCGCCCGCCGCAACCGTCCACCACGCGCGCGTGGCGCCTCGTACGCGTCACGCGCGCGTGGAGCCCGCCGAGGCCCGGCCGCACCCTCGGCCGTGACCCGCTACAGCCACCCCCGCCGCTTGAAGAGCCGGAACAGCAGCACCTCCAGGACCACCATGATCGCGACGACCGCCGGGTAGGCCCACAGCCAGTGCAGCTCCGGCATGTGCTCGAAGTTCATGCCGTAGATCCCCGCGATCATCGTGGGGACCGCGGCCATGGCCGCCCAGGACGAGATCTTCCGCATGTCGTCGTTCTGCCGCACGCTCATCTGCGCCAGATGCGCCGACAGGACGTCCGAGACCAGCCGGTCCAGGGACTCCACCGACTCGTTGACGCGGGTCAGGTGGTCGTTCACGTCCCGGAAGAACGGGTGCGCCCTGTCGTCGACGAACGGCACCGCGGGGCCGACGACACCGGCGCCCGCCAGGCGGTTCAACGGCACCGACAGCGGCCCGGTGGCCCTGCGGAACTCCTGGATCTGCCGCTTGAAGGTGTAGATCCGGGACGCGGTGTGCCGGGAACCGCCGTCGTCCGGCGAGAACACCTCCGCCTCCAGCTCCTCCAGGTCGGTCTGCAGCTCGGTCGCCACCTCCAGGTAGTGGTCGACGGTGGCGTCGGCGATCGCGTACAGCACCGCCGTCGGCCCGAGACGCATCATCTCCGGGTCCTTCTCCAGCCGGCCGCGCACCGACTTCAGGGGCGCGCCCTCGCCGTGCCGCACGGTCACCACGAAGCAGTCGCCCAGGAAGATCATGAGCTCGCCGGACGACACCGTGTCGCTGTCCGGCTCGTACGTCACCGGCTTGAGGACCGCGAACAGCGAGTCGTCGTAGACCTCCAGCTTGGGACGCTGATGCGCCTTGAGGGCGTCCTCGACGGCCAGTTCGTGCAGCCCGAACTCGTCCGTGACGAGATCGAACTCCCGCTCCGTCGGCTCGTGCAGCCCTATCCACACGAAGGCGTTCCCGTAGGCACGTGCCGCGGCCAGCGCGTCGGACATGTCCTCCGGGCCCTCGGTCCGGTGCCCGTCCCGGTAGATGGCACAGTCCACGATCACAGAGCGAATTCTCCTGTCACTGATTCTCCGGCGCACTCGGAAGGGCGCCTACGCTGGGCCGCATGCCCACCTTGATCCTTGTCCGGCACGGACGCTCCACCGCCAACACCGCGGGACTCCTCGCCGGATGGACACCCGGCGTCGCCCTCGACGAGCGCGGCAACGCGCAGGCGGCGGCCCTGCCCGGCCGCCTCGCGGACATCCCGCTCGCCGAAATAGTCAGCAGCCCCCTCCAGCGCTGCCAGGAAACGATCCAGCCGCTCCTGGACGCCCGTCCCGCCCTGACGGCCCACTCCGACGACCGCATCGGGGAGTGCCACTACGGAGACTGGTCCGGGCGCAAACTCGCCGAGCTGTCGGGCGAGCCGCTGATGGAGGTCGTCCAGGCACACCCCTCCGCCGCCGCGTTCCCGGGCGGTGAGTCCATGCGCGCGATGCAGACCCGCGCCGCCGAAGCGGTACGGGAGTGGAACGCGCGCGTGGAGCGCGACCACGGCGGCGACGCCGTCTATCTCATGTGCTCGCACGGCGACATCATCAAGTCGCTCGTGGCCGACGCACTCGGTCTTCATCTGGACCTCTTCCAGCGGATCTCCGTAGAACCGTGTTCCATCACCGCGATCCGTTACACACGACTGCGGCCGTTTCTCGTACGGCTCGGGGACACCGGGGATCTCGCCTCCCTCGCGCCGCGCGAGGAGCCGTCCGGCGGCGACGCCGCGGTCGGGGGCGGTGCGGGCGCACCGTGATCGTCGGCCGCAGTAGGGTGATGCGGTCGAAGCAGCGCAGCAGTTGTCAGCAGCAGACGCAAGTGACGGCAGAAGCAGTCGATCGATCCAATGGAGACAGGACGTGTCCCGTCAGGTGTTCCTCTACGACCCGCCTGACCGTTTCGTAGCCGGTACGGTCGGGCTGCCAGGGCGCCGTACCTTCTTCCTCCAGGCCTCCTCGGGCCCCCGGGTGACCAGCGTCGCCCTGGAGAAGACGCAGGTCGCGGCGCTCGCCGAACGAATGGACGAGCTTCTCGACGAGGTGGTACGGCGCACCGGCGGCATCGCCCCCGTCCCCGTGCTGCCCCCGACGGCGGTCTCCGACACCGCCCCGCTCGAATCGCCCGTCGAGGAGGAGTTCAGGGTCGGCACCATGGCCCTCGCCTGGGACGGCGACGAGCAGCGCATGATCGTCGAGGCCCAGGCGCTCGTGGAACTGGACGCCGACTCCGAGGAGGACCTGGCCGCCGCCGAGGAGGAGCTTCTCCAGGACGAGGAGAACGGGCCGCCGATGCTGCGCGTCCGCCTCACCGGCGCACAGGCCCGCGCCTTCGCCAAGCGCGCCCTCGAAGTCGTCAACGCCGGTCGGCCGCCCTGCCCGCTGTGCAGTCTCCCGCTCGACCCGGAAGGACACGTATGTCCGCGCCAGAACGGATACCGCCGCGAGGCGTGACCACGGCCGAGCTGCTCACCGAGGGCGAGCTGACCGTGCGCGGCCGCATCCGGGAGGCCTCGAACGCGGTACTGCTGTGCGACGTGTCGTACGAGGGACGCCGGGCGTCCTGCGTCTACAAGCCGGTCGCCGGCGAGCGCCCGCTGTGGGACTTCCCCGACGGCACCCTCGCCCAGCGGGAGGTCGCGGCCTACGAGGTGTCCGAGGCCACCGGCTGGGGGCTCGTCCCGACCACCGTGCTGCGCGAAGGACCGTACGGCCGGGGCATGTGCCAGCTGTGGATCGAGCCGCCGGACGACGAACCGGGTGACGTCCACGACGGCCACGACGACGGGACCGGCGACGGCGATCGCCAGGTCATCGACAGAGGCGCCGGGCTGCTCGCGCTCGTCGACGCCGAGGAACCCGGCGAGGGCTGGAAGGCCATCGGCCTCGCCGAGGTCGGCGAGGGGCGCACCGCCCTGCTCGTGCACGCCGACGACGAACGGCTGCGCCGCCTCGCCGTCCTCGACGCCGTGATCAACAACGCCGACCGCAAGGGCGGGCATCTGCTGCCCACCTCCGGGGGACGGCTGTACGGAATCGACCACGGCGTCACCTTCAACGCCGAGAACAAACTGCGCACGCTGCTGTGGGGCTGGGCGGGGGAGAAGCTCACCGCCGAGGCCGTCGAGGCCCTGGAACGGCTCAGGGACGCCCTGGGAGGGCCGCTGGGCGTACGGCTGGGGGAACTGATCACCGAGGCGGAACTGGACGCCACACGCGCCCGTGTGGCCGGTCTGCTCGCCTCCGGACGGCATCCCGAACCCTCGGGGGAGTGGCCCGCGATCCCTTGGCCACCCGTATAGCCCCGACGCACACTTCGGGGCCGCGCGCAAGGACGCCTGTCCGGCCATCTGCCCTGGTCCGGTTCGTATACGGAACATCCGTCCGGTTAGGCTCAAGGTATGCATGCCTGGCCCGCTTCCGAGGTCCCCGCCCTGCCCGGCAAGGGCCGCGACCTCAGGATCCACGACACCGCGACCGGTGGTCCTGTGACCCTCGACCCCGGTCCCGTCGCCCGTATCTATGTCTGCGGCATCACTCCGTACGACGCGACCCACATCGGTCACGCGGCGACCTACAACGCGTTCGACCTCGTACAGCGCGTGTGGCTCGACACCAAGCGGCAGGTTCACTACGTCCAGAACGTGACGGACGTCGACGACCCTCTGCTGGAGCGCGCCGCACGGGACAACGTCGACTGGGTCTCCCTCGCCGAGCAGGAGACGACCCTCTTCCGCGAGGACATGACCGCCCTGCGGATGCTGCCCCCGAGGCACTACATCGGCGCAGTCGAGGCCATACCCGGGATCGTCCCGCTGGTCGAACGGCTGCGGGACTCCGGTGCCGCCTACGAACTGGAAGGTGACGTCTACTTCTCCGTGGAGGCCGATCCTCACTTCGGCGGGGTGGCCAACCTCGACACGGCGGCCATGCGGCTGCTGTCCGCCGAGCGCGGCGGCGACCCGGACCGTCCGGGCAAGAAGAACCCGCTCGACCCGATGCTGTGGATGGCGGCCCGCGAGGGCGAGCCCAGCTGGGACGGCGGCTCGCTCGGCCAGGGACGGCCCGGCTGGCACATCGAGTGCGTCGCGATCGCGCTCGACCACCTGGGCATGGGCTTCGACGTCCAGGGCGGCGGCTCCGACCTCGCCTTCCCGCACCACGAGATGGGCGCCTCCCACGCACAGGCGCTGACCGGCGAGTTCCCCATGGCCAAGGCGTACGTGCACGCCGGCATGGTCGCGCTCGACGGCCAGAAGATGTCCAAGTCCAAGGGCAACCTCGTCTTCGTCTCCACGCTCCGCCGCGAGGGCGTCGACCCGGCGGCCATCCGGCTCGCCCTGCTCTCGCACCACTACCGGGCCGACTGGGAGTGGACCGACCAGGTGCTTCAGGACGCCGTCGCGCGCCTGGAGCGCTGGCGGGCCGCCGTCTCACGGCCCGACGGACCGTCGGCCGAGGCGCTCGTCGACGAGATCCGCGAGGCCCTCGCGAACGACCTCGACGCGCCCTCCGCCCTCGCGGCCGTCGACCGCTGGGCCGCGCTCCAGGAGGAGCGGGGCGGTACGGACGAGGGCGCCCCCGGTGTCGTCTCCCGTGCCGTGGACGCCCTGATGGGCGTGGCCCTCTAGAGCGCACGACGCCGGGCGCCGGACGGGTCGTGGCCCGTCCGGCGCCCTCTGTGCGCTCCACCGCGCGTCACGCGTGCGGTGGTCCGTTCGTCATGCCGCTACTTGTTCACGATCACGGCCTGGATGGTGTTCGTCGAGGAGTCGTAGATCCCGATGACCTGCTGGCCGAAGGCGAAGGCCTCCTGGACCTCGTCGTGCGTCACCTGGTTCGGGTTGACCAGCGGACGCCAGCCCTGGTTGATGTACAGGTAGAGGATCGACGGCTGGCCCGGCAGCGGGGTGACGACGTCCCAGAAGTGCTCGGCGACACCGCTCGTCAGCGCGGCGGCCTCGACGGCGCTGCGCATGACCAGTGGCTGGCCCTGCTGTTGCTGCTGCTGCCCGCCGAGTTGCTGGAGCAGCTGCTGGAACGGCTGCTGCTGGCCCATCTGCTGGAGCTGCTGCTGCAGATGCTGGGGAATCTGCTGGCCCATGCCCTGCTGGCCGAACGGCTGCTGCTGACCGTATTGCTGCTGCTGCCCGAACGGCTGTTGCTGCTGGCCGTAGCCCTGCTGCTGCCCGAAGCCCTGCTGCTGGCCCTGCTGCGGGGGAGCCGTACTCGGGCCCTGCTGCTGGCCCTGCTGGCCGAACCCCTGCTGGCCGAAGCCCTGTTGGCCCAGTTGGCTCTGCTGGCCCTGCTGGCTCATCTGCGGGGTGGTGCTCATGCGGGTGCCACCTTCCCTCAATGGTTGGGCGATGGTTGAGCGTTGAGCGTTGTTGGGTGTTGGGTGGTCGTGGCGACCGGTCGTCGGATGTGGACCGGCGGCCGGCCGGTCGGGTCAGCCCGTGACGACCAGGCCGACGATCTCGTCGTCCGAGAACCAGACCCGTACGTCGGGCCGGCCACCGGCGAAGGCGGCCTGCACCGACTGGCGGATCTCGGGAGACGGGTTGTGCAGGCTCCGCCAGCCGCCGGCCACGTAGAGCCGGAGCCTGGGCGGGAGTTCACGCGGATAGGGCACCAGCTCGTCCCAGTACCGTTCGGCCTGGCCCGAGCCGACCGCCCCCGGCAGCAGATGGGCCACCGCCGCCTTGATGTCCGGCCGGCTGCCGATCCGCTGCGACGCGGGCCGGCCCGGCGCGTCCTGCTGCGGGGAACCGGTGGCCCGCAGCACCTTGCGCGCCTTCTCCGGGGTCATCGACTCCTGGCCGGCCGCCCTGAGCATGCCCTGCAGCGCGGCCAGGGCGCCGACCACCACCGGGGAGGCGGAGGACGTCCCGGAGAAGGTGTCCGTGAACCAGGCGATCTCCTCGGCGCCGCCCTGCAGATCGCCGGGCCGGTCCCAGAAGCCGCCGGTGGTGGTGACCTCGCGGCCCCAGCCCTGCGCGTCCACGCGTGCCCCGTAGTTGGAGAACGCCAGCCGCGAGCGGTCCGGGCCGTGGTCGCGGCCGTGGGTGCCGGGCGGCGGGGCGCCCGCGCCGACCAGGATCGCGCCGGAGGACTGGTGGGACGGGTTGAAGGGGTTGCGCCACCACTCGGGGAATTCGTCGGGGCGGCGTTCGTACACCGCGTCGTCCAGCGACTCGCCGCCGTTGCCCGCGGCCTCCACCACGATGATGCCCCGGGCGGTCGCGTACCGGATGGCCGCGAAGTCGTCGGGCCACCACTCGACGGGCGTGTAGCCGCGCTGGTCGTCGCGCTGCTGGTAGTCGAACCGCGGTCCCGGGCGGTGCAGTTCGATCAGGATGATGTCGCCGGGGCCGAGCCGGTCGGCCGCCGCGTGGATCGCCGCCGCCGTGCCGATGCCGTGGAAGGACGCGGCCGCGGTCACGCTGTCCGGCGCGATGCCGGTGATCCCGTACTCGTTGCGGTCGCCGCCGATCACCCCGATCACGGCGGTGCCGTGGTTGCGCCAGGCCAGATCCTGGATCGGGGTGCCTACGACAACCCCCGCCAGCTTCGCGGCGAGGTCCTCGTGGCCCAGCTGCCAGGCCCCCTCCACGTCGATCACGGTGACGCCCTGGCCGGACCCGCCGGGCCGCTGCCAGGCCCAGTAGGCGTCCACGCCCTCGGGCGCGGGGCGCAGATAGCCCTGGCGGCTGGTGAAGTCGGGTGTGACGGGGGCGCCCTCCTTGTGGCGCCTGGACTCGTCGGCGCTCTGGCCGACGGACCCCACGGACGCCGGTACGGCGGCCGGTTTCACGTACGCCGTGGCGATCTCCGGCAGCGCAGCGATCCGTGAACGCAGTTCCTGGGCCCGTTCCTCGCCGCCCCGCACCCGGTAGAACAGTCCGAGGTCGGGCAGTGTCTCGGCGCCGTCGGCCGGCGGCTGGACCGCCGACCTGAGCCGTTCCTCGCTGCCGAACAGCGGCTCCAGGGCGAGCTGTTCGTCACTGAGGAACATGGTGAGTGCCGACACATCGGCGCCGGCCGCCGAACGGACCCCCTGGGCCCCGGCGCGCAGTCGGGGCTCGGGCCGAGCGACGACGATCAGCTCCTGCTCGGCTCCCCGGTAGTTGAATCCCGCTCCGTCGGGCCCCGGTCCGGACGCTCCCGGGCCCTGCTCCGGCTGTACCTGGTCGGTCATCGCGTGCCGCTCCCTTCGGTCCGTGCAGGTGCTCAAGTGGTCGGTGTCGCTGTCCAGTTGTCGTTCGTCCCGCTGTTCGCCCCGTTGTTCGTCCTGTCGTCCGCCGTGTCGTTCGCCGGCGAACTGTTTCGGTGCTGTTTCCTCCGGTTGTGTCCTCCGGGCACACCCTGCTCCTCCCGGGCCGAGTCGTCCACCCCCGAGTTCGCCAACTGCGTTTGACAACAAGTTGAATTGGGTAACGTGTGCAATTCGTCCGGAAACCGATGTCACGTCACAATCGGGCCAAAGGCTGCGGAGACGGATGTCATGTGATGGGGCCACAGCGTCTGTTGACCGCAGGGTCGGCGCACGCGCCCGAAACGCGGGAGAAGGCCTGCCCCGACCGTCCGACGGCTCCCTCCACCGCGCGAGCCTCGCCACCGCGCGAGCCTCGCCACCGCGCGAGCCTCGCCACCGGGCGTGGCTCCGTCACCGGCCGGGGCCCGGCTCCACCGGCCGACGCTCGACAGGCACGGGCGGCCCGCCGCGGTCGGCACCGTGCCGCCGGGCGGCGGCCGGCAGCAGGGCCCGGACCTCACCGCCACCGGCATCGAGCACATCGGACGCCGGACGCCGGACGTGCGAAAGGGCGGTGTGCCCGCGGCACACCGCCCTTTCGTTCGCTCGGTCAGTCCTCCGAGGATTCCGGCGCTCGGTCAGTCCTCCGACGATTCCGGAGAATCCGGGGACTCCGGCGGCTCCTTCGAGTCCCCGGCGGGGCTCCCGCTGGTGTCCTCGGCGTCACCCGTCGCACCGGCGGTCCCACCGGTGTCCCCGGCGGCACCCTCGGTCGGCTCCGGCCGTTGCGGGCGCACCGGCTTCGGACGGCCGCCCGGAGAGTCCCGCAGGTACGTGGCGGGGTCGCCGCTCTCCGTGGCGTGACTGCCCGGTGCCGCGGCCGGCCCGCTCCCGTCCCGTCTGCGCAGATAGCGTTCGAACTCGCGGGCGATCGCCTCGCCCGACGCCTCCGGCAGCTCGGCGGTGTCCCGGGCCTCCTCCAGCGTCTGCACGTACTCCGCGACCTCGCTGTCCTCCGCGGCCAGCTGGTCCACGCCCACCTGCCAGGCCCTGGCGTCCTCGGGCAGCTCGCCCAGCGGGATCCGCAGGTCGATGAGGTCCTCCAGGCGGTTCAGGAGGGCCAGCGTCGCCTTCGGGTTCGGGGGCTGCGAGACGTAGTGCGGCACGGCCGCCCACAGCGACACCGCCGGTACGCCCGCGTGCGTGCACGCCTCCTGGAGGATGCCGACGATGCCCGTGGGGCCCTCGTACTTGGTCTCCTCCAGATCCATCGTGCGGGCCAGGTCCGGGTCGGAGGTGACTCCGCTGACCGGCACCGGACGTGTGTGCGGGGTGTCACCCAGCAGTGCGCCGAGGATCACCACGAGCTCCACGCCCAGCTCATGGGCGAAGCCGAGCAGCTCGTTGCAGAAGGAGCGCCAGCGCATCGACGGTTCGATGCCCCGTACCAGCACCAGGTCCCGCGGTTTGTCGCCGCCCACCCGGACCACTGACAACCTTGTCGTCGGCCACGTGATCTTGCGTACACCGCCGTCCAGCCACACCGTGGGCCGGTTGACCTGGAAGTCGTAGTAGTCCTCGGCGTCGAGCGCCGCGAACACCTCGCCCTTCCACTCGCTGTCCAGATGTGCGACCGCGGTGGAGGCGGCGTCGCCGGCGTCGTTCCAGCCCTCGAACGCGGCCACCATGACCGGGTCGACCAGCTCGGGAACCCCGTCGAGCTCGATCACTCAGCGCCTCCTTCCGACGTACCCTCACGTACGCCCCAACCTTACGGCTTGTGCACAGGGCGTCCGCAGCCCCCTCGCATGGGGGAGTGCCGGATCACTGCCCCGTTCGGCGCCTCCGAACACCCCGCGGTCGTCCGAGCCGCCGTGATCGTGCCGGCATCGCTCACAGCGTCGAGCGCAGCCACTGCTCCACGCTCGCGATGTGCACGGTCGCCCATGAGCGGGCCGCCTCCGCGTCCCGGTCGCGCAGGGCGCCGAGGATCGCGCGGTGTTCGTGCAGGGTGCGGCTGACCGCGTCCTCCTGGGTCAGGCCCCGCCAGATCCTGGCCCGGGTGGTGGGCCCCGAGAGGCCGTCGAGGAGGGAGCAGAGCACGGAGTTGCCCGAGCTCTGCACGATGCCCCGGTGGAACTCCAGGTCGCAGGCGACCAGTTCCTCCACCGAGGGCCCCGCGCCCAGGGCGTCCAACTGGGCGGTCAGCGCGTCCAGCTGCTGTTCGCTGATCCGCTGCGCCGCCATCGCCGTCGCGGCCGGCTCCAGGATGCGGCGTACCGCGAGGAACTCCAGGACCGTGTCGTCGCGGTGGAAGTCCACGACGAAACTCAGCGCCTCCAGCAGGAGCTGCGGGTCGAGGCTCGTGACGTACGTGCCGTCGCCCTGCCGGACGTCCAGGATGCGGATCAGGGAGAGGGCACGTACCGCCTCGCGCAGGGAGTTGCGGGACAGGCCCAGGTCGGCGGCGAGCTCGCTCTCCTTCGGCAGCCGGTCGCCGGGGCGCAGCGCGCCGGAGACGATCATCCCCTTGATCTTCTCGATCGCCTCGTCGGTGACTGCCACGGCAGGCCTCCCCGTCCCTCAGGCTGTCCCGCGGACACCCGATGACTTACATCTGTCTTGCATCCGTCTTACATCCGATGTCTCATTATGCGGCTCACGCGAGGGCGGACCGTGACACGAGAGCCGCCAGCTCCGCGAGCGCCGCGCCCTCGTCGAGGGTGGTGAGCGTACGGCCGCGCATCAGGACCCGGCCGTCGACGACCGTGTCCCGTACGTCCTCGGCGCGGGCCGTGTACGCGAGCGTCGACCAGGGGTCGTGGCGGGGCGCCAGATGCGGGCCGCCCAGGTCGAGGACGATCAGGTCGGCGCGCTTGCCGGCCTCCAGGGAACCCAGTTGGGCGTCGAGTCCCAGCGCGCGGGCGCCCTCGATCGTGGCCATCCGGACGGCCTGCTCGGCGCCGACGGCGGTCGGGTCCCCGTCGGCCTTGTGCACCAGGGCGGCGAGGCCCAGCGCGCGCAGGACGTCCAGGGTGTTGGAGCTGACCGCGCCGTCCGTGCCGAGGCCGACCGTCACGCCCGCGCTCAGCAGCCGCGGCACGGGGGCGATGCCGCAGCCCAGCTTGAGGTTGGACACCGGACAGTGCGCGACCGACGTGCCGGTACGGGCCAGCGCGGCGATCTCGGCTCCGGTGAGGTCCACGGTGTGGGCCAGCAGCAGATCGGGGCCGAGCAGCCCGAGCGAGTCGAGCAGTTCGACCGGCCGCTTCCCGTACCGCACCTCGACGGTGGCGACCTCGGTGGCGTTCTCCGCCGCGTGGATGTGCAGCAGCGCGCCGAACTCCCGTGCCAGCGCCGCGATCCCGGTCAGCTGCTCGGGGGAGAGGGTGTACGCGGAGTGCGCGAAGAGGACGGGACGCGTACCGGGTCGCGGCGCACGGCCCGCCAGGTCGCGGCGGGCCCACGCCAGCCGGTCCTCGTACGCGATGCCGTCGGCCGGGTCCGGTACGTCCATGAAGGTGGGGCCCGTGTGCAGCCGCCAGCCCGCCTCGTGCGCGACCTGCTCGGCGGCCTCGTGGAACCAGTACATGTCGAGCGCCGAGGTCACCCCGGCCCGTACGCTCTCCGCGATCGCGACCCGGATCGCCGTCGCGACGTTCTCCGCGGACAGCAGTTCGCTCTCCCAGCGGATCACCCGCTCCAGGAACCCCTGGAGCGTCACGTCGTCGGCGCGACCGCGCAGCAGCGTCATCGCCAGATGGGTGTGCGCGTTGACCAGGCCGGGGAGCACGAGACAGCCGCTCGCGTCGAGGGCCTCGGCGTCGGCGTAGCGGGCGCGCAGCTCCTCGGCCGGGCCCACCTCGACGATCTCGCCGTCGCGGACGACCACGGCCCCGTCGGGCACGATCGTGCCGGCCTCGTCGACGGTCAGGACGTCACCGCCGTGCACCAGCAGGTCCGCGGTGGCGGCGCCGCCCGCGGGGCGTGGGGAGGGGACGGTCACAGCGCGCGCTCCTCGGCCTCGGCCAGCAGACGCAGGGCTTCCAGCGCGACCACCGAGCCGCGCTCCACACCCGTCGCGACGATGTCGCGGTGCGGGTTGTAGCCGCCGGTACCGGCCTCGTCGACCAGTTCGTCCGCGTTCGCGCCGTCGATGACGAGCACCCCGCCCGCCGTCAGCCCGCGCAGGGAGGCCGTCACATACAGCGCGGACAGCTCCATCTCGATGGCGGCGAGCCCCGCCCCCTCGTACGAGAACAGGGGTATCAGCCCCGGCTGGAACGCGGCCCGCGTCCACACCAGGCCGCGATGGTGCGGAGCGCCCTGCTCACGTGCCGCCAGCTGGAGCGCGAGCACCGCCTCCGGGGTGGCCACCGCCGGATACTCGGGCGGCAGCAACTGCTGGGTCACACCGTCGTCGCGTACCGCCGCCTCCGCGATGACCAGGTCGCCGTCCTGGATCCCGGGCCGCATCGCACCCGCCGTACCGAACCGCACGAAGGTGGACACGCCCGCGTCCGCCAGCTCCTGGAAGAGCAGGATCGCCCCCGGCGCACCCACCCCGTGGGAGGCGACGACGACCGGCACACCCTTCCAAGTCCCCCTGAAAGCACGGTATTCGCGGTGGTACGAGACCTCCTCGGCACCGTCGAGCAGCGCGGCGACGATCGCGGCGCGCGCGGGATCGCCGACGACGACGGCCCGCGCGGGCAGCCCGGTGCGGGGTATGCGGGTGATGGGGGCCAGGTCCTGCGGGGCCTGTTCCTGTGTCATGAGGTGACTCCAGTCGTACTCGTGGTCATGCGGGTACGGGCGTTGCGGCGGCGGCGCTGCGCCGTGCTGAGGAAGAGGGCGACGAGCGTGACGACGTACGGGGCGGCGTCGGTGGCCTGCTGCGGCATGCCGAGACCCTGCAGCCGGAAGCCCGCGGCCTCGGCGAGACCGAAGAGCAGCGCGGCGAGCAGCACACCGAGCGGCAGGGCCCGTCCGAGCATGACGGCCACGACCGCGATCCAGCCACGGCCCGCCGTCATGTTCTCGGAGAACAACGTGACGTTGCCCAGGGCGAGTTGCGCCCCGGCCAGTCCGCACAGCACACCGGACACCAGCACGGCCGCGTACTTGTAGCGTGTCGGGCTCACCCCGAGCGTGGCGGCGGCCCCCGGTGCCTCGCCGACCCCCCGCAGCCGCAGCCCCCACACATGGCGGGACAGCAGCAGCGCGGTCACGCCGACCGCCGCCCACGCCAGATACGCGAGCGGCGAGAAACCGCCGATCAGCGGCAGCCCGGCCAGTGACGGGTCGTCGAAAGTGCCCTGCACGCCGAAGATCGTACGCAGCAGGAAACCGGTCAGGCCCACGGCCAGGAGGTTCATGGCGATGCCGAGCACGACCGCGTCACCGCGCAGGGTGACCGCGCCGACGGCGAGGATCAGCGAGTACGCGGCGGAGGCCAGCGCGGCGGCCAGCACACCGAGCCAGGGGCTGCCGGTGAACCAGCTGGTGGTGACGGCCGTGAAGCAGCCCATCAGCATCATGCCCTCAAGGCCGATGTTGAAGACGCCCGCCCGCTCGCACAGGGCGCCGCCGAGCGCGGCCAGCAGGATCGGCGTCAGCGCGCGCAGCGCCGACATGAGGAGATCGGAGTCGAAGAACATCAGGCGAACTCCCCCTGGGAGGCAGGTTCCTTGACGGTGGGCGCCGGGCCGTCGGGCCCGTGCGCGGCGGGCTCCCCGGGTTCCCCGGGCTTTCGGCGCCGCAGCCGCGGGAAGCGCAGCCGCGCCGCGAGGAACACGATGACGATGGCCTGGAGCACCTGCGTCAGCTCGCGCGGCACCTCGGTCGTGCGCTCCATGGACAGCCCGCCGACCTGGAGGACGGCGAAGAAGAACGCCGCCAGCACCGTGCCCAGCGGGGCCGCCGCCGCGAGCAGCGCCGCGGTCAGGCCCGTCCAGGTGTAGCCGGGTGCGGTCAGCGATCCGTCGAGGAAGCGGTAGGGGAAGCTCAGCACACCGATCGAGCCGACCAGCCCGGCCAGCGCGCCCGAGGTCGCCACCAGCCGGAGTGTGAGCCCCTTGCGCTCCACGCCCGCGTACGCGGCGAAGCGCGCGTTGAGGCCGGTCATCCGGATCTCGTAGCCGACGGCCGTGCGCCGGTCCGCGAACCAGTACGCGCCCGCCGCCAGCAGGACCAGCACCAGTCCGGCCGTCACGGTCGACGTGCCGAAGGCGGGCAGCGCCACGCCCTCCGGGAGCCGCCTCGTCTGGGGCAGGCTGGAGCCCGGCTCCTTCAGCGGATAGCGCACCAGATAGGAGGCGAGGGAGATCGCCGGGTAGCTCAGCAGCAGGCTGCTGACCAGCAGTGGAACCCCGAACCGGTTCTCGCACAGCGCGGCCAGCGCCGCGTACGCGGCGCCCGCCAGGACCCCGGCGAGCAGCGCCAGGACGACGGTGAGCGGCGCCGGCAGCGGCGAGTACAGACCGGTGACGGCGGCGGCGACACCGCCGAGCACCATCTGTCCGTCCCCGCCCAGGTTGATGAGCCCGGCGCGCAGCGGGATCGCCAGCGCGAGGGCCATGCCCAGCACACTCGTGCCGTTCGTCAGCGTCGACCCGATGCCGTCGGCCCCCAGCGAGCCGGTGACGACGGCCCCGTACGCGGCGAACGGATCGGCGCCGGTGCCGACCAGGAACAGGGCACCGATGACGAGCCCGGCGACGACCGAGAAGGTGACGGGGGAGCGCAGCGCCGCCTTGATGCGGGCCGCGTCCAGAGGCAGGGCCATGTCAGTCTCCGTCCGGCGCGGGGGTGTCTGTGGAGGCGGAGGCTTCCGGGGCCGGCGGTTCGGACCTGCCGCCCGCCATGGCGAGGCCCAGCGTCGCCTCGTCCGCGTCCGACCTGTCGTAGGAGGCCGTCACCCGGCCCTCGTACATCACCAGGATCCGGTCGGCCAGGCCGCGGATCTCGCTCAGTTCGGCGGAGACGAGAAGGACGGCGTGGCCCGCGTCGCGGTAGGCGATCAGCTCGTCGTGGATGGCCTGGATCGCCCCGATGTCCACGCCGCGCGTGGGCTGCTCGACCAGCAACAGCGGTGCCCCGTGGGCCAGTTCGCGGCCGATCAGCAGCTTCTGCAGGTTGCCGCCGGACAGCGCGGAGGCCGGCACGTCGGGTGTGGACGCCTTGATGCCGAAACGGTCGACGAGTTCGCGCGCGTGGGAGCGCACCGCCGAGGGCGGCAGCAGACCGTGCCGCGAGGACAGCGAGGTGCGGTGGTGGCCCATGGCGAGGTTGTCCGCGACGGACGCCGCGGGCGCGGTGCCGACCGCGTGCCGGTCCTCCGGAACGTAGGCGAGGCCCTTCGCGCGCCGCTCGGTGGCCGAGGCGTGCGTGATGTCCTCATCGCGCAGCCCGACCCGTCCGGCGGTGGCGGGCCGCAGCCCGGCGAGCGCCTCGACCAGCTCGCTCTGCCCGTTGCCCGCGACCCCGGCGATGCCGACGATCTCCCCGGCCCGCACGGACAGCCCCACATCGTGCACGCCCGCCGTGCGCAGCCCCTCGACGGCCAGCACCACGTCACCGGGCGTACCCGCCGGGTGGACGCGGTCCAGCTCGACGTCGCGGCCGGTCATCGCCCCCGCGATCCCGGCGCCGCTCGTGTCGGCCGTACGCAGCCGGGCGACGACCCGGCCGTCCCGCAGCACCGTGACGTTGTCGCTGCCCTCCAGCACCTCACGCAGCTTGTGGGTGACAAGGATCACCGTCCGGCCGCGTGCCGTCAGCGACCTGAGCACCACGAACAGGGCGTCGGCCTCGGCGGGCGTCAGCACCGCCGTCGGCTCGTCGAGGATGAGCGTACGGGCGCCGCGGTGCAGCAGCTTCAGGATCTCCACGCGCTGGCGCAGCCCCACCGGCAGGTCCCCGACCCGGGCGTCCGGATCGACGACGAGACCGTGCTCGGCGCCCAGTTCACGGACCCGGCGACGGGCCGCGGCCCGGTCCACCAGACCGAAGCGGCGCGGCTCTGCCCGGTAGACGACGTTCTCGGCGACCGTCAGCGAGTCGAACAGCTTGAAACTCTGGTGGACCATGCCGAGGCCGGCGGCCATCGCCGCACCCGGGCTCCCGAAGGACACCTCGACGCCGTCGATGCGGATCGAGCCCGCGTCCGGCCGCTCCATCCCGTACAGGACCGACATCAACGTCGACTTGCCCGCGCCGTTCTCGCCCATCAGCGCGTGGATCTCACCGCGCCGGACCGTCAGATCGACCGCGTCGTTGGCGAGGGTGCCGGGGAAACGCTTGGTGATGCCGCGCAGTTCGACGGCGGGCGGCAGCCCGGCGGCCGGGTCATCGACCGTCAGCTCTCCGGACACGATCTGGTCGCGCAGCGCCTCGACCTTCTTCAGCACGTCCTTGTGGTCGGCGATCACGCACTTCGAGGAATCCACACCGTCCTCGAGGCCGGTCAGGCTGATGCCGCCCTCCTTGAGGCCGTACGAGACGGTCTTGCCCGCCTTGCCGGCCAGGACCTGCTCGATGCCCTCCTGTACGGCGACATCGGTCTTCTTGATCACGTTGTCGACGACGGTGCCGGGAGCGGCCGTGCACTGGTTGACGTCCACGCCGTACGCGTACGCCTTCTTCGCCTCGGCCGCCTCGAAGACGCCGTAGTTGCCGGCCGCTGCCGCCGCCATGATCTGGTCGGTGCCCTTGGCGAGCAGCGAGTTCGCCTGCTCCTTGGCGCGCGCCGAGTCGTCGAACGGCGACTGCCCGCCGACGAAGCGGGTGCTCGCGGACGCCTTCGGGGCGACCTTCTTCGCACCGGCCGCGAACGGGTCGCTGTAGCGCCGGAACTGTCCGGTGTCGAGCACGACGACCGCGCCGACCTTGCCGCTCCCGCTGAGCAGCCCGGCCTCGGCACCCGCCAGATAGACACCCTCGTGCTCACGGAACACGGCACAGCTCACGTTCTCGAACGTCTTCTCGGTGCAGGCGTCGACCATCAGGAACTGCTGCTTCGGGTGCGCCTCGGCCTGCTGCGCGACCACGTCGGCGAACTCGAAACCGACCAGCACGACGACGTCCGGCGCGGCGTCGACCGCGGCCTGCACGTTCTGCTGCTGCGAGGCGCTGTCGGTGGACTGGTAGACCTTCTGCGTCCCGTCGTGCGCCTTCGCCGCCGCCTTCACCCCGTCGACCGCCAGCTTCAGGAACTGGTTCTGACCCACCGAGTCCGGCGTCACCAGCGTGAAGGACGTGCCGTCGCCCTTGGCGCCGGCCGAGGAACTGTCGTCCTTCGCGGCCGCGTTGCAGCCGGTCGCGGCGACGGCCAGCAGCACACCGCCTGTGGCGACACCGGCGAGGCGCAGCGAGCGGGGTCTACGGGTACGGGTACGGGTACGAGGCATGGGACCGGCCTTCCATGAAGGTGCGTGCGGCGGTGCGCGCTCAAGCACAAACGCTGAGAGGTGAGGTGTAACCAGGGGTGGCACGGGGGGACACCGGAACGGGAGCCGGTGTCTCGGCGGTCAGCGTCGACAGCCGTCGCTTGCACAGCGGCCGTGGTCGAGGAAGCGGCGCTTCGTCAGCAGCACACGTCCTCCAACACATCGGCCCTCAGGGCTGCGGGTGCTGGACTGTAACACCGGTTTCCGGACATCCGCGCAGCTGTCTCGAACTGTGGTTCGTCCGCACTTCTATCGGGTTCTTCGAGTTCATGTACGGTGTCGCGCATCTTCGGAACTTCAGGAGTGCCCCGCTATGCCCCAGGAACTGCGCGCTGTCGACTGGACCGGAAACAGCCTCGCGCTCATCGACCAGACCGTCCTCCCGCAGCGCACCGAGACCCGTCACATCCGTGACGTGGACGGCCTGGTGGACGCGATCCGGCGGCTCGTCGTCCGCGGGGCGCCCGCGATCGGGGCGGCCGGGGCGTACGGGGTGGCGCTCGCGATGCTCCAGGGGCAGCGCGAGGCATGGTCACGCGAGCAGGTCCTCGTCGCCGTCGCGCGCATCCGCGAGGCACGGCCCACCGCGGTCAACCTCATGGTGTGCGTCGACCGGGTGCTCACCCGCTTCGACGACGGCCTCGACGCGGTGCTCGCGGAGGCGGCGGCCGTCCAGCGCGAGGACGTCGCGGCGAACCGGGCGATGGGCGCGTTCGGAGCGGACTGGCTGCTGAAGCGCGTCGGCGTGGACCGGCCGCTGCGCGTGCTGACCCACTGCAACACCGGGGCGCTCGCCACGGCCGGGTGGGGCACAGCACTCGGCGTCATCCGCGAACTGCACGCCCGGGGACTGCTGGAGGTCGTGTACGCCGACGAGACGCGCCCCCTGCTCCAGGGCTCGCGGCTCACCGCCTGGGAACTGGTGCAGGAGGGCATCCCGCACTTCGTCCAGGCGGACGGGGCGGCGGCCGGCACGATCCTCCGCGGCGAGGTGGACGCGGCGATCGTCGGGGCCGACCGGATCGCGGCGAACGGGGACACGGCGAACAAGGTCGGCACGGTGGGGGTCGCACTCGCGTGCGCCGACGCGGGGGTGCCGTTCCTGGTGGCCGCGCCCACGACGACGGTCGATGTGGCGACGGCCACGGGTGCCGACATCCACATCGAACTGCGGGACGAGTCCGAGGTCCTGGAATGGTCGGGCGTCCGAACAGCCCCGACGACCTCCCGAGGCCACAACCCGGCCTTCGACGTCACCCCTGGCCGCCTGATAACGGCCCTGGTGACGGAACGGGGCGTACTGGAGGTGTCGGCGGGGGAGCTGCCGGGGGATCGCCTGCGGCCCGGTGGGGGCTGACCGCGCAGTTCCCCGCGCCCCTGGTGGGGTGTTGGCTCGGGCCGGTGTTCTGACTGCGGGCGGGTGGGGGCAGGCC
>NZ_JBHXTO010000147.1:0-23802 GCF_042677425.1 Streptomyces sp. NPDC127119
TACCAGGGGTTGACCGTGAAGGCGATCAGCATCGGCAGGGCGCCCGCGAGATACGTACCGATCGTGGGGATGAACTGCGAGACCAGTCCCACCCAGACGGCGAGCACCGGCGCGTACGGCACCGCCAGCGCCTGCAGCAGGACGTAGTGCGCGACGGCGGAGACGAGGGCCATGAGCCCGCGCGAGTAGATGTAGCCGCCGGTCTTGTCGACGGCGATCTCCCACGCGCGCAGCACTGCGGCCTGCTTGGCCGGCGGCAGTACCGAGCACAGGGCGCGGCGCAGGCGGGGGCCGTCGGCGGCGAAGTAGAACGAGAACAACGTGATCGTCAGCAGCTGGAAGAGCCCTCCGAGGACCTGTGCTGACACGTCCAGGACGCCGGTGGCGCCATTCTGCACGTACTTCCGGAGCCAGTCGGAGCGCAGCAGGTTCTCCTGGACGTCCACGCGCCTGAGCTTGGTGTCGAAGTGCGTGTTGACCCAGTTGATGACGGAGTCGAGGTAGGCCGGGAAATCCTCGACGATCTTGATGATCTGCTCGGCGAGCATGGAGCCGAGCAGCAGGACGAACCCGGTGGTCACGATCACGATACTGAGGAAGACCAGGAAGGCGGCCAGCCCGCGCCGCATGCCACGGGAGGCCATCCAGCTCACCGCGGGCTCTATGGCGAGGGCGAGGAAGAACGCCACGAGAAGGTTGAGCAGCAGGCCGACGAGTTGATGGAAGGCCCAACTGGCCAGCTGGAAAGTGCCGATGAGCGCGAGCGCCAGCAACAGGGCGCGCGGTATCCAACGCGGCATCCGGCTCCCCGGCTCCTTCCCGCGCTCCTGCCGCGGCCGAGCACTCGGCCCTTCGCCGCTCGCAGAGGTGGGCGGGGCCGCCTGACCGGTCATGTCTGTATGTGCCACCGCGCAAGTCTCGCCCACGCCGGATCACTCTCAGGCAGCACCCCCATGGCCGTGGAGGCCCAGGCGGACTCTGGTCCACTTTTCGCAGAGGGCTGGCTGACCGTACTGTCGGCCTCCTGCGACCAGCGGTGAGAGGCGACCAGCGGCGAGAGGCTGACGTGAGCCAGTACTACGACATGGGCGACCGAACCCTGTGGAACCCGTCCAACGGTGCGTCCCGGCTGTTCATGAGCCAGGTCACCGTCTATCAGGCCGAAGTGGGTCTGCCATCCGGCATCGGCCCCATGGAAGCTGATGAGTGTCAGATCGACCCCATCGCTTTCGCGGTGTTCGTCGACGCCCTGCTCGTCTGGCACAGCGAATCCAGACACGCCGTCATGGCCACACTGTCCGAAGGGTTCGTCGCCACGGTGCTGGCCTTGGCCGAGACAGCGGACATAGAGGTGAACTGGCAGGCGGCCGAGCGCGCCGAGAGCCACTGTCTCAAGAGGGCTTCGGACCCCCAGGCAAAGGAGTGGACAGCCGCGTTGCGGCAGAAGTCACGGGAGCTCGTCCGACACTTGGGGCCTTGAGTTTCATCTTTCGGGCGAACTCGACCGGCATCACGCGAAGGTGGACGGTAACCCTATAGGTCAAGGTGCGGCAAAAGGCGCCTGTGGGAGCAGGTTCAGCCACCCCCACGGAAGGTTTTCGGACGTTCCGGCGGGAGGCCGTCCGTGCGGGCGGCTCGACCCTATACTTCTACAAGCGTGTAGATGACGCGGCGGGCGTCCGGTTGCTCCGGGCTGCCCTGCGGACGACGGGCAAGGCTGGAGGGCACGCACCGGTTTGAGCAGCGCGTTATCCGACGGTACGGCCATCCCAGCGGCCACGCCGTCCGGACCATCCACTGGTTGTTTCCCTGGGAGGACTGTCATGGCTTCGATCGACCTGGACAAGGTGCTGGACAAGACGTGGGCGGACAAGAGTCTGCCGGAGATCCTCGCCGCACCTGTCTCCGCGCTGAGGGGTGTCTCGGACAAGGACGGTGAACTCCTCAAGGAGGCGTTCGGCGTCACCACGGTCGCCGAACTGGCCGACCTGAAGTACACGCGCTGGGCACAGGCCCTGGCAGCCCTCGACACCTCAGCCAAGTAACCCTCGCGCCGGGCGGCGGACCCCACCCCCCCACGGGGTCCGCCGCCCGACGCGGGCAAGAACCGTACGTACACATGAAGGAGAGAACGCCACGATGGTGTTCAAGCGGCTGCTCGGTTCGCTCGGCGTGGGCGGACCCACGGTGGACACGGTCCTCGACCCGGGCGCGGTGCTGCCCGGCGGGACCCTGAGCGGACAGGTACATCTGCGGGGCGGTGACGCCGACTTCACGATCGACCACATCACCCTCGAACTGGTCGCCCGTGTCGAGGCCGAGCACGACGACGGCGAGTCCGACGGCACGGTCGTCTTCGACCGGTTCACCGCCGGCGGCGGCTTCCGCCTCGCCGCCGGCGAGCTGCACAGCGTGCCGTTCAGCATGATGCTGCCGTGGGAGACCCCCGTCACCGAGCTGTACGGGCAAGGGCTGGGCGTCGTACTCGGGGTGCGCACCGAACTGGCGGTGGCCGGCGCGAAGGACAAGGGCGATCTCGACCAGTTGGCGGTGCGCCCGCTGCCCGCCCAGGAGGCGATCCTGGAAGCGTTCGGGCAGCTCGGCTTCGGCTTCAAGTCCGCGGACCTGGAGTATGGGCGCATCGGCGGCACCGGCCAGCAGTTGCCCTTCTACCAGGAGATCGAGCTGACCCCGGCGCCGCAGTACGCGCACCAGGTCAACGAGATCGAGGTGACGTTCCTTGCCACCCCGGGCGGCATGGACGTGATCCTGGAGGCCGACAAGCGCGGCGGCCTCTTCGCCGGAGGACACGACGCGGTGACCCGCTTCACCGTCAGCCACTACGGCGTCGAGCAGGTCAACTGGCACACCGAGGTCGACAGGTGGATCAGCCAACTGGTCGAGCACCACGCCTCCCGCGGCGGACACGACGCGTATGGGCACGGCGAACCGCACCACGCCGGTGGCTCCTACGGGCATGGTGACCCCTACGCCGCACAGGGCGGCCACGCCCACAAGGACGAACACGGCTACGGCCACGGCCACGGCGATGGTCATGGGCACCGCTCCGGTCCCGGTATGGGCACCGTCGTCGCGGCCGGCGCGGCGGGACTCGCCGTCGGTGTGGTCGGCGGCATGGTCGCGGCTGAGGTCGTCGACGAGGTGGGTGACTTCTTCGAAGGCGACGACGAAGACGAAGGCGGGGGCGACGAGGACTGAGTCAGCCTCGCCCTCCTTCCCACCCTGAACAGGCGGTGACCGTCCGGGCCTTCCCCCTTACCGGCCCGGACGGTTCCGGAATCGAACTGGCCGCGCCCGCCACCGAAGCGGGGACGGGGACGGCCGGAGTACGTCTGTCGCTGCGCTCGCGGTACCTCCACCATGAGGGAACTGTCCGGTGACGGACCACCGATGACCCTGGGAGGGGCCGTGAGACGTCTGCACACCTGCCTGGCGATGCTGACCACAGCCGTGATGGCTGTGGTCGCCCTGTTCTTCGGCACTGTTCCGTCCGCGTCCGCCCTGCAAGTGACGACGATCCGGGGTGGCACCGTGCTCTACGCGGCCACCGGCGCCCAGTGTGTCGTCGGTTTCAACGCGACGGGCAACAACGTCTTCTACGGCGTGATGGTCGGCCACTGCTCGGGCACCCACACCACCACCTGGTACGCCGATGCCGCCCGCACCGTGCAGGTCGGGGTCACCGCAGGCGCCTCGTTCCCCATCGACGACTACGGGGTGGTCCGCTACACCTCGAACCTGCTGAACCTGCCCGGTGACATTGCGCTGGGCGGGGGCGTCTACCAGGACATCACCGGGGTGGCGAGCCCGGCGGTCGGGCAGTCGCTCTGCCACGTCGGCCGCACCAGCGGGGTCCACTGCGGGAGGGTGACCGCGGTCAACGCCACGGTCAACTACTCCGAGGGCACTGTCTATGGCCTGGTCAGGTCCACCACGTGTGCGGAGGCCGGCGACACGGGTGCTCCGGCGTACTCCGGCACCCTGGCCGTCGGCTTCCTGGTCGGATCGAGCGGCAACTGCACCTCCGGAGGGGTCTCGTACCACCAGCCCGTCGCGGAGGTCCTGTCACACTTCGGCCTGACCGTGTACTGAAGTCACGTCGGCACTCGACCCGACTCGGCAGGGTGCAGGTTTCGCGGAAGGGACCATCGGCCCCCAACCCGACTGCCGGTGTGGCGAAGTCAGGACTCTCTGCCTGCCGGTAAGGGGCTGGAAGAGGACTCGGTCTCGTGGACCTCGGTCAGGATCGCGTACTGCCCGGCGAGGAGTTCGGTGAGGATGCGGCGTGCGGCCTTCAGGAGGTCGGCGATGTCGCCTCCGGCGAGGGCGTAGATGACGGTGGAGCCCTGGCGGGTGGAGACGATGATGCCCGCCCGGCGCAGTACGCCCAACTGCTGGGACAGGCTGGACGGTTCGATCTCGATGTCGGCGAGCAGGTCCCGTACCGCGACCGGGCCGTGTTGCAGCAGTTCGAGAACCCTGATGCGTACGGGATGTCCCAGCATGCGGAAGAACTCGGCTTTGGCCTGGTAGAGGGGCACTTGCACAGCCGTTTGCTCCCTACGCGTGGGCGGTGGCGCCGAACGGGACTCGGTGCTCCCATCTGTGAGAACAGTCTGTCGCACCTCGTCCCGCCGGAACCTACGGAATGGACATGTATGGATGTCGAGAGTTGCAGAACTCTTCACATCGAGGGCATGCGAAATAAGGGTCAGACGGCGAGGTTTTCCTCCACTCGTTTGAGCTGGTGACGCGCCATCGCCAGATTCGACCTCGCTTTGTCCAGCACCAGGTACAGGAACAGGCCGTTGCCGCTTCGGCCGTTCACCAGCCGGATGACGTGGTAATGCCGGTCGAGAGTGATCAGGATGTCCTCGATCTGGCTCGCCAGGCCGAGATGCTCCAGGGTCCGCATCTGCGCGCGGACGACATCGGTGTTGCCGGCGGCGGCCACCTCTAAGTCCAGGTCCTTGCCGCCGCCGAGGACACCGAGGGCCAGGCCGCTGGTGTAGTCCACGACGGCTGCCCCCAGTGCTCCCTCCACGCCTGTCATCAGCTCTTTGAGCGATACGTCCACATCGGCCATGTCCTGTCTCCGTTCGCGGGCCGGGCCGGGCTGTTCCCGCCCCGTTGCGCCAGCCACGCTAGGAGCAGGATCGCGAGCGGGGGCCGCATATGCACAGTTGAGCGGAAATGCAGCTGAGTAATGTCTGTTGAAGGTATGCGGCCGCTTTATCTTCGGAAGTGTTCGAAGTGCCTGGGATACGGGCCGTCGGGTTTTCGGTGGCCTGCTGCCACTCGGGGGAGTGGGATGGCACGCCGCCGCCGTGATGCCGGGCCGCGGGGTCAGGCGAGGGCCACGACGAGCAGGGTGAAGGCCGCGATGATGACGGCGACGCGGACGTAGTGGAAGCGGAGCCAGCGGTTTATCTGCTCCTGCCAGTCCGCAGGCCGGTTTTCGGGGGTCCACGTCTTGTTCCGGTTGTTGATCGGGACGAGCAGCAGCAGCGACATGACCACGCTGATGATCAGCAGCACGGCCGCGATGACGACCAGGCCCGTGCCCTGTTCGTGCCATCCGGTGATGGCCCAGAGCGCGCTCAGGACGAGCGAGCCGACGTACCAGAACGGCATCAGGGCGCCGAGCATCCGGCCCCCGTGGGCGTGGCCGAGCTGGCGACTGTCCTCCGGGAGGGCGTTGAGGATCGGGTTCATGACGAAGGCGACGGTGAACTCCACCCCCACCATCAGGCCGACGATCACGGTGGTGAAGACCTCAAGTGCGTTGAGCATGGCTACCCCTCCAGGAAGCTAGTGGTGCTAGATGACAAAGCAACGCTAGACCTACTGCCGCTTGATTGTCTAGCGGTGCTAGGATCGGGGCATGTCAGTACAAGAACGCAAGGAGCGCGAACGGGCGGCCCGCGAGCGCCTCATCGTGGCGACGGCCCGCGAACTCGCCGAGCAGCAGGGCTGGGAAGCGGTCACCACGCGTCGGCTCGCCGAGCGCATCGAGTACAGCCAGCCCGTCCTCTACAGCCACTTCCGGGGTAAGCGCGAGATCATCGGCGCTGTTTCCCTCGAAGGTGCGACCGAGTTGGCCGCGGCGGTGCGGGCCGCGGCAGCCGCCGCGGACGGCCCGCGCGAGCGGGTCACCGCCCTCGCCCGCGCCTACCTCGACTTCGCCGCACACAACCCGGCGGTCTACGACGCGCTGTTCCAGCTCGACGGCGGTCTGGCGTTCGCGCGCGACGACACCCCGGAACCCCTCAAGGACGCCTTTGCCGCGTTGCTGGAGAGCCTGGGTGAGGTCGCCGGGGACGACGTCCATCCGGGACTGTTCACCGAGGTGTTCTGGGCGGCCCTGCACGGGCTGGCGACGCTGACCCGGGTGGGACGGCTGCCGTCGGCGGAAGCCGAGCGGAGGATGGAGCTGCTGGTGGACCGGCTCGCCGTGGTCTGACCCGCCGTCCTGGCGGGTGTGCGGGCCGGCGGGCGAGCCTGCAGCCGCAGTCCTTGTATCAGAGTCACGTGAATGCGTACGCCGACACCTGTGCCTCCACGGTCGCATGGTTGTACGTGGGTGACGCGTCGATCACTTGAGGGTGCCGTCGTCGCCCGACGGGAGAGCGGCCCGCATTGAGATGCGGTGCACCAGGCCGTCCAGGATGAGGGTCAGGCCGGCCTCGAACGCCGACTCGTGGTCGATCACAGGCATGCCCGCCGGCGGATCCGAGCCGTCACTGGAGCCGGCGTCCGCCTGTTCCTCCAGGGCGCTGCCGACCGTGAAGCGGCTGGCAGCGAGCATCGCCATCTGCGCATCCCGCTCGGGCACTCCGGAAGTGGCCAGGAAGTCCATCTTGCGGCGGATCCGGTCGAGGTCGTTGGCAGGGCTGCTGCCCGCGTGGAGGCGTGCGCCGTCCCGGCGCATCAGCAGGGTGTGCCGGAAGCTCCGCGTGTTGGCCAGGAACCAGTCGCGCCAGTCGTCGTCGGAGGTCGGCAGTGGGGCGGCCGCATGCGGCGCCATTGCCGACTCCGCCATGGCGGCGAGGAGGTCCTTCTTGGTGCGGAAGTACCAGTAGAGCGAGGGCTGTTCGACCCCCAGCCGCTTCGCCAGCTGTCGCGTGCTGACCGCGTCCAGTCCGACCTCGTCGAGCAGGTCGAGCGCTTCGGAGATGACGATCTCGCGGTTCACCTTGGTCACGTTGACAAATCTATCACTGATAGATGACTCTGGAGAGGAATCATTCACTGATAGATTTTGGGGTGATGGGGATGGCCGACGGAACGGGAACGCGCCCCTTGCGGTTGAAGGTCCTGGTTGCCGGCGGCGGGATAGCGGGCCAGACGCTGGCTAACTGGCTCACGCGGGGCGGCCACGAGGTGACCGTCGTCGAACGCGCTTCGGCGCTGCGGGCCACCGGCGCGCAGGTCGACCTGCGGGGGCAGGGCATCGAGGCCGTCGAACGGATGGGGCTCCTAGACGCCGTCCGCGACAAACTGGTGGACGAGGCGGGTGTCGCCTTCGTCGACGCGCGCGGCAGGACCAAGGCGACGATCATGGCCAACACCTCCGGCCGGGGCCGGCAGACCCTCACGTCCGAGTACGAGATCATGCGCGGTGACCTGGTACGCATCCTGCACGACGCGTCGAAGGACGACACCGAGTACGTCTTCGGCGTGAGCGTGGACGGCTTCGAGCAGGACGAACAGCAGGTCATCGCGCACTTCTCCGACGGGTCCTCCGGTGAGTACGACCTCCTGGTCGGCGCCGACGGGCAGGGGTCGCGCATCCGGCGGGCGATCCTCCCGGCGGGCTGCGACCCGTACTGGCGGGTCGGCATCCACATGGCCTACTGGTTCATCCCGCGCATCGCGACCGACAGCAACATCCGGGACACCTTCATGGTCCCGGGCGGCCGACAGATCATGCGCCGCAGCCACAACCCGACCGAGACACAGGTGTACTTCGTCATACGGGAGGAGTCCGAGGAAGCCTCGGCGATCCACCGGGAACCCGTCGCGCGCCAGCAGGAGTTCTGGGCGGGCAGGTTCCGCGACGCGGGCTGGCAGACCGAGCGCTTCATCGACGGCATGCGGACGAGCCCCTTCTTCTACTCCCAGGAGGTCGTCCAGGTCCGCACCGACACCTGGTCCATGGGCCGGGTGGTCCTCGCCGGCGACGCCGCCCACTGTGCGTCCCCGTACAGCGGCATGGGCATCTCCGCCGGGCTGGTCGGCGCCCACGTCCTGGCCGGTGAGATCAACCGGCACCCGGGCGATCTGCCGACCGCGCTGGCGAACTACGACAGCGTGCTGCGGCCGTTCGTCGACGAGATCCAGGGTGAGGTGAATCCGCGTCTCCTACGCCTGGGCATGCCGATGACCCAGCGTGCGATCGACGCTTTCCAGGCCGCCACCGCCCTGGCCTGCTTCCTCCACGTCCCCGATCTCGCAGCCCGCTTCTCGAAGGAGGACCGCGGCGGTAGCTGGCAACTCCCGGAGAACCCGGCGCCGATCAGAGCTGGAGCCGTTTGAAAGCCGGCCGGACTTCGGGAGCGATGGCCGTTGGGAGCAGCACGGCAAGAACAAAGGCGCTGCCCCGCAGAGCGTGACAACGCTCCAGTCCTTGCGAATGCGCTACCTGGCTACCGGTAACCGCTGTGTGCGGCACAAGGCATCAGTGGCGGCCGTCGACCGTGGCCGCGCCGGGTAGAGGCTCATCCGTACGACCGTTGTCGGCGTGCACCCGTATCTGCTCAGGGCGGTACAGCCGATGGTGCCCAGCTTCGTCGGCCGCGATGAGGATGCTCGGCGTAATCGGGAGGCGATACGGGCGGTGGGTGCGGAACACTTGGCAGGGTGATCAAGATGGAGCCTGTCCTGGAGATGTGGACACCCGACGGCTTCGACCTCTGGCCTGTCGCTGAGATCGAACCGTTCAGCTTCCTGTCTCTCACCGGGGAGCTCTCACCCGCTGAGGTAGGGGCGGTGGTGATGCGTGTCGCCGACTACAACGACGTCGACTCCGATGATGGCCACGCACCGCTAACGGGCAACACCATCGGCTCCTTCTTGCACGGACTGCTCACACCTGAGGATGACATCGTCGCGCCTGGTGGTCTGCGAGTCATCGACACCTCCACCGGTGTCACCTTCCAGCCCGGCTGCTGTGACGGGCTGGAGAGCTGGCGTGACTGGCATCGGTTCGTCGACGACGGCAACCCGCTTGGATTCGGCCACGATCCCGTCTCACCTGTTGCGGAGCGCTTCGGTGGCATGGTCAGGCTCACTGTCAACGCCGACCAGTCGGACAGTCCGGTGATCACGCTGTCTGTCGCCGAGCTCCGCCAACTACTCGCCGGTGTCGAGCGCGACTTGCTCGACTTTCTCGCGCTGGCAGCAGACTGGACGTCTGGGCACCTGCCTGACCACCGCGCTCTCGTCACGGCCGCTCTCGCCCGCGTTCTCGACCTGCCCGCTCCGGCCGTCAGTCCGGAGTCATAGAACGATCGGCTCGGCATCTCACAGCAGAAGGGACAGGGCGGGGCGGGCGGGGGAGAGCCACTAGCGCGCGATGTAGTGAGCACGTTCGCTTGTACCTGCCTACTCCGACGCGTACGCCGACCACCGTTCGGTCACCCGTTCACCGTCCCCTGGACGACGGCCATCTGTAGGTCTACGGCTGTCGACCGGCCGCTGTAGCTGCGCGCACCTCGATGCCCGTCGATCGGGCAGAGGCAGAGGCAGAGAGCGGGCTCCGCGCAGAAGCGGGGCAAGTGCCAACGCTCGGCGTTGGCCCATGGAACCCGGACCCGGCGTCTCGGGAATTTGCACGGCTCACCCAGACATGCCGTGACCTGCAGGTTTCAACGACAGCCGAAATGATTGTCGCGAATCAGATGAGAAGGGAGACTGAGGGAAAGGCAGGCGGCCCCGCCCTGGCGAGCCGATAACCGACCCACTATCCGCGGATGACGGCGCGCGTATCCCCACCATGAAGTTCATCTCCTTCTGCAAGGACAGCTGCGTTCAGTTGGACGTGCTGCGAAGGGCCCGGCCCTCCCGGTCGGAGAATTCCGATACCTAGGGGTGGCTCGTCATTCTTGGAGGCATCAGAGGGGATATTCAGATGGCACCGCGGCGAAGTTCTGTCAAAGGAGCCAGGTTTGCTGTCGCTGCCGCAGCGTGTGCGGCCCTGGCGGTCCCAGCTGTCGTACACGTGGTCTCCACCTCTACGGCGAACATCTCTCGCGGCCTCGCGAAGCAGCCGGTGCGTGAACCGACCCCTCAGGAGAAGAGTCTTCTGTTCACGGCAGGCCAGTTGTTGCTCCGCGACTGCATGGGGAAACGCGGATTCGAGTATGTTCCGATCAAGGAGAACCCGGTTTCCGAAGCCCGGGAGTTCCGCTACGTCCTTACAGACTTGACGTGGGCTCAGAAACATGGCTACGGCAGCGACATACAGCGCGAGCTCACCAAGATACGGAAGACGGATCCCAATCAGCTCTACTTCCGTAGCTTGCCGGCCAAGCGGAGGGCAGTCGCGCTGACGGCCGTCAACGGTTCCAACCCGCTAAACGTGACGGCGAAGGCCCCGGACGGCGTCGTCTTGCGACGGAGTGCTGAAGGCTGCCAGTCGGAGGTCTACCGAACGCTCTACGGCAACCTTGAGGAGTGGTTCCAGGCCACGGTCACAGACGATGCCCTGGCCGAACTGCGGTATGGCCGCGTCACTGCGGACCCCCGATTCTCCAAGGCCATCAAACCCTGGGCCACGTGCATGCGTGCCGCAGGACATCCCTACGCCAGTCCGACGCACCTTCGGACAGCACTGCGCCCGTCGCAGCGCCCTCTGCCCCGGAAGGAGGAAATTGGGCTCGCTGTCGACGAAGTCCGTTGTGCCGTCAACTCGGGCTTCGCACAAACGACGCGAGCACTGGACCGGCACTACGCCCAGAAACTCCGGCAGGAATACCACTCTGCTGTCGACACGCGACGCCGACTGCAACTCGCAGCGCTGGAGCGCGCCCGTTCCATTGTTGACATCGGCGCAGCGAAATCATGAAGACAATCGCAACGAGAGGAAGAACATGAGAAGTACCCGCAGCATCCTGATCGGCGCAGCCCTTGTCACGCTTGCCCTGGGGGCGACGCCCCTCACGGCACAGGCCGCCGGTCCAGAATCCCCGTCCCCGTCCCCGGTCGGCTCCGCGGCGAATGGGCAGCTGATGCTCTATTACGACATCGGCTACAACAACTGGTGCGACGACTGGGCGGGCGAATCGCCGGACTGGGGCACGTGCCGCAACAAGGTGAGCTCGATCTACAACAACGGCTATCCAGGCAACCTGGACGACGTATGGGTGTACTGGGGGCTGAACTACACGGGTGCGCGTAGGGGCATCGCAAATGGTGTAGGACTCAGCGATCTCCGCCTCTACCCGTTCGATGCGAACACAGGTTCCGGCTCGGGGCAGGCGCTCAACGACAATATTTCATCTCACGTCTGGGCCAATATATTCTGAGAGGTAATCTCTCCTTCTGGGGCAGCGATTCGACGTTCTCGTGGTCGGCCTGAAGTCCGGCCACCTGGCCGTCGATCCCGGTCAGGTGGCCCATTGGCTCGGGCTGATGCTGTTGGTGGAGGCCCTCCGTGCAGCCAGGGAAGGGGGCGCGGGGGGTGTGGTCCCCGCCCGCTCCGGGCGGTGGCTGGGCGGTGAAGCCGTTCGGCTCTAGGAGTGTGTGACCGGCCGGGGTGCGGATGCTGTGGGGGTCAGGTCGCAGGTGCTCCGTCTCCTTACTCTGGCTGTGTCACGGTCAGGGACCAGCGGATGTCCTGTGCCGAGGCATCGACTCCGATGGTGAAGGAGCCCGGCCGCACTACGCCGGCTTCCATGGCCACCGAGCTGGTCCCGGCGGTACCGGCTGGGCAGTCGACCGAGAACGCGGCGACTTCGGTGTCCTGTGACTGCATGGTCACCCGTACGTCGCCGCCGCCTTCGCAGGCCACCGTGAGGACGGTTGGCAGACGGTCCCATGCACCGCCTGACGCGACTCCGCCGTCACCAATGTGTTCCTCCACCCACACCAGACCGTCCGGCCCGGGGTGGGGCAGAAGGGGATCGGTGACCGCGGCGGCGGGGCTTACGGTGCCGGCCGCCAGCGCGCAGACCGTCATCGCTGTCACCGGCAGGGCTTTGCTCATCCGGTTCATACCTACTCCTCGCCGATCTGTCATGGACGCCACAGTCTGGCGGGATGATCGTCCCTGGACCTGAGTACGCGTACTCAGGGGCCGACGAGTTGGCCGGAAGCGGCGGCCTCCCGTCTGTAATTCGTCGAGCGTGAGCGGGCGCTGGCCGGGTGTTGCCCGACAGGAGTGGTGGGGCGGCGGTCGGCGGAGCCTTGTTGATACGGGCTCGGGGCTCGATGTCGACCAGTCGGCATGGCCCTCTCGCGCGTCCGAATCGCGTGGACAACCAGCCGCACCGCGGTGCGGCTGGTTGCGTGCATGTTGTCGGAGTTCGGCCACGGCGGGGTTCCGGCAATGCGGCCGCCTCCGCCCTGCTCCGTCCCGTGGTCTTCAGCGCCGTCGCTCTGCTAGGCGTCCCGTACGTGTCGCCTTGCGGCCTCGCCCCGCTGATGTCTTCGGTCAGATCGTCGGACCCGAGCATGAGTCCCAGGTCCTCTACCTCCAGGAACCCGGCCGCGTAGAGGCGGAGTTCGGCCCGACCGGCACTTCGTCACGGCCTGTTGCGCGAAGACTTCCCCGCCGGGGGGGGGGCTCCCTGTCTGGCTGGGCGGCGCCGACCTCGGCGTCTATGCCGGAGAGCGGCGGCGCCCAGGACGCCCCACCACCTGGACGGCTGCGGCCAGCGGCCACTGGGCCCAGCAGGGGCGACCCGACGAGGTCGACCGTCTCTTGACCGACTGGCTTGCCGCCCTCCAGGGGAGGGGGGAAGCGGGGCGGGTCGCTCGGGACACAGCAGCCGCTTCGGGGGCGGCGTCCGGCGGGGTGGTGTCAGGAAGCCGACATGCCCGCGTCGATCTTGTGTTCGGCGCCCGTGATGTAGGAGGACTCGTCAGACGCCAGGAACAACACCAGCGAGGACACCTCGTCCGGTTCCGCCAGTCGGCCGAGGAAGATCTGTGCCAGGGCGTCGCCGCCCTCCTCGTCGGTCGCCTCGACCATCATCGGCGTGTTGATGAAGCCGGGGTGCACGGAGTTCACGCGGATGTTGTCACCGCCGTACTCCTGAGCGGCGGCCTTCGTCATCCCCCGGCTCGCGAACTTGCTCGCGACGTACGCGAGGCTGGGGAAGCCATAGTTCGCCCGCAGTCCTGCCAGCGAGGATATGTTCACGATCGACCCGATGCCCGCACGCTGCATCGACGGGATGACCGTCTTCATCCCGAGGAACTGGGAGTGCTGGTTGATGGCGCACACCTTGAGGTAGTCGTCCTCGTCGAGATCCGCCGTCTTGGCGATCGGACCCAGGATGCCCGCGTTGTTCACCAGGACGGTGACGTCACCGAAGGCCGCTTCGGTCTCCGCCACGACACGCGCCCAGTCGTCGGACTTCGTGACGTCCTGGACCGTGTACCGGGCGCTGTCGCCGAGCTCGTCGGCGAGTTCCCGGATGGCGGCCTCGTTGACGTCCGTGAGGGTGACCTTGGCCCCCTCCTTGACGAAGCGGCGGGCGTGCGCGGCGCCCATGCCCCGGCCTGCTCCGGTGATGATCGCGACCTTGTCGTCCAGACGGCTCATGAGGGGACTCCTTCGTCCTGTGTGGTCCTGGGGGGAGCATCCGATTTTCGGAACCCCATCCCAAAAATACACCTCGGCCTCAGAAGTGTTCGGTCAGCCCCGGGCCGCACCGTCCAGGACCGCCTGGAAGGCATCGGTGATCGGACGTAGTGCGGCGTCCAGCTCGTCGATGTCGACGGCATCCTCGGCGGCGGCGCCGTCCGTCTCGGCCCCATCCGCCTCGGCCCAGCGCCTGAGCACCGCGACGTAGGCCGCCTGCACGGCGCCGCCGATCGCGGCAGGGGTCGGGGCGTCCGCGTCGAGGCCGGTGCGTTCGGCCGCGTACCGGCTCACCGTCTCGGCCCATACGCGCCAGTGCGCGGCGGCCTCCGCGACGAGTGCGGCATCCTGGTCGAGGACGCGGAACCGGTCGAGCCACGTGTCCGGCGCCGCGGCCCGGGACAGATGCGTCGACCGGACGACCGCCGCCCGCACGGCCGCCATCACGGGTACGTCATCGGCGTCGTCGAGAGCCGACCGCAGCCGCTCGACGGCACGGTCGAACTCGCCCCACACGATCCCCGCCTTCGAACCGAAGTAGCGGAACAGCGTCGATCGCCCCACTCCACCCGCGGTCATGATGGCCTGGAGCGTCGTCGCCTCGTAGCCGTCCCGGAGCAGCAGCTCGAAGGCGACCTCCTCAAGGGCTTCGCGGGTCGAGGCGGGCGGTCGCCCCCGGCGGGCACGGGAAGTCGTCATCACCCGAGCGTAGTGAAGTACTTTTGGGATGAGGTACCAATAAGGTTCGACGGTCGCCCGCACCACGCGGCCGTCACCAGGAGACAAGCGTTCAAGGAGCAGACGATGCGCGCATGGCAGTTCACCGAAGTCGGTAAGCCACTCACCCTGAGCGAGGTGCCGACCCCGACGCCCGCCGCGGACGAACTCGTCGTACACGTCCGCGCCGCCGGTCTCTGCCACAGCGACGTCGGATTCCTCGACGGCACGCTGACGCCGCTGCTCCCGTTCAGCCCGATCACACTCGGTCACGAGATCGCGGGCGTCGTCTCGGCCGTCGGATCCGCCGTGACCCAGTTCGCCGTCGGTCAGAGGGTCGTCATCCCGGCCGCCATCGAGGGGCCTGGAACTTCGAAGAACGGCGGCTTCGCGGACGAGGTCGTCGTCCTGGAGCGACTCGTCGTCGCACTGCCCGACGGTGTGCCGTTCGACCAGGCGGCAGCCGCCACCGACGCCGGTCTCACCTCGTACCACGCGGTCTCGGTGCAGGGTAAGGTCTCCGCCGGCTCCCGGGTCGGGATCATCGGCCTCGGGGGACTCGGCTCGCTCGGTGCGCAGACCGCGCTCGCTCTCGGCGCGACGCTGTTCGTCGCCGAGAAGAACGAACGCGTACACGACTTCGCCCGCTCGCTCGGCGCCGAGAGGGTTGCCACCGACATCACCGAGTTCGCAGGCGAGAGCCTCGACGTGGTCATCGACTTCGCCGGGTTCGGGACGACCACCGACGGCGCGATTCATTCCGTCCGACGCGGCGGACGGATCGTCCAGGTCGGCCTCGGCCGCGCCCGCGGCGAGATCGACCTCCAGGCGCTCACCCTCAACGAGGTCGAACTCGTCGGCTCGCAGGCCGGTTCCAAGGAGGACTGCGCGGCGGTGCTTGACCTCGTCGCCGAGGGCAAGCTGTCCTCGCGGATCACCGAGATCGGCTTCGAGGACATCGCCGACGGGATCGGCCGGCTCGAACGTGGCGAGGTCATCGGACGCCTGGTCGCCACGTTCGGATGACCCTCATTCGGCCGCTGCCGGTACTGGCACCTACGCCGGTGCAGGCAGCGGCACCGGCAACTGCTGGAGAACTTCAGCGGCTCTCAGCTCGTGCGGGGTACGGCTGATGTGCCTCGTCCTCGAGTTGGAGCCGTGCGCCCAGTTCCATCACCCTCCTTCGTAACGGCCCACTGCTCGTCCTTCCGGCCTCCGCCTCGCTGACCCATGACTCGATCAGCTGCCGCACCGGCTTGAGCAGGCCCTCGCCCGGGCCGTAGACGTGTCGGGGCTGCACCAGCAGCTAACCGTCAGACATCGTCAGGGGCTTCCCGTCCGCACTGCCAGCCCTTCATCTCGGGCCGTCTCGGGGGGCAGCACCACATCAACTCCGTGCGCGTGCGCGTGGACGGTCGGTAATCCCGGTAGCGCCGTGGCGTCGATGGGATATCCTTTCCGGGATTTCGCGCGGCAGGTTCTCTGCCGTCCCGTTCGGCGCGCTCGGCGTCGACACGCACCGCGTGCCCTGCCCGGAAGGAGGCGAGAGACATGGACCGTGCTGAATGCGTTGCGGCCATAGTTGCCTCCGGCCGTGTGCCCTCGCTCCTCTGCGGCGCGCGGTAACTCCTCCCCCTTCCTGTTTCTTGTCTTCGGCATCTTCCTGAGATGCCGCGTCACGAGATGTCCTGGCCTGCGCGGTTCGTCGCCGCGCGGGCCGCGGGGGCGCGCGCCCGAAGACGGGCCCTTCTTTTGCTGGTCACCGTGATCTCGGCACTCTCCGCCTCACGACCAGCAAGAGCGCCGGCGTGACCGACACGTAGCTGGTGAGGCAGGCCCCGGGTGCTGTCCGTGGTTCCCGCTGCCCTATCGCCATGCCGTGTCCCCGTGCTGCGTACACCGGCCCGTCGTCACCCCTGCGACCGTCCCTGGCCGGCTGTCTCGACAGCACTCCGACACGAAACGTGCGTGATCGCCATGAGCAAGAAACGTCCTGGACGTCCCGAGCATCCCGGAGGGGAATCCCTCCCGTCAGTCCCTTCCGCGGCCACCGACCCTTCCACGACCACCAGCCGTTCCCCGGCCCGCGAGCTTTCCGGCGCGACTCCGGAGCCGGCACCAACGTCAGCACCGGCAACGGCACTTGCCCCGGATCCGAAGCGCTGGTGGGCGCTGGCCGTCATCGCCCTCGCCCAGTTGATGGTGATCCTTGACGGCACCGTCGTGAACATCGCGCTGCCCTCCGCCCAGCACGCTCTCGGTATGTCGGACGCCGACCGGCAGTGGGTGATCACCGCCTACACGCTGGCCTTCGGCGGGCTGCTGCTGCTCGGCGGCCGGATCGCCGATCTGGTGGGCCGCAAGCGCACCTTCGTCATCGGCCTGGCGGGGTTCGCCGCGGCCTCCGCGCTGGGCGGCGCGGCGGCCGGTCCCGGGATGCTGTTCGTGGCGCGGGCCCTGCAAGGTGCGTTCGCGGCACTCCTGGCGCCTTCGGCCCTGTCGCTGCTGACGACGACGTTCATCGACCCCAAGGAGCGGGCCAGGGCGTTCGGGGTCTACGGCGCGTTGGCCGGCGGCGGCAGCGCGGTCGGGCTGATCGTGGGCGGTCTCCTGACCGAGTACCTGAACTGGCGCTGGTCCCTGTACGTCAACGTGCCCATCGCGCTGGCCGCCCTGCTCGGCGCACCGGCCTTCCTGCGCGACAGCCCCGGCCGCCGGGGCGGGCACCTGGACGTGCCGGGCGCGCTGCTGGGCTGCGGCGGGCTCGTCGCCCTCGTGTACGGCTTCAGCGAGGCCGAACCTCGCGGCTGGACCAGCCCGTTGGTACTCACGCTGCTCGTGGCCGGAGTGCTCCTGCTCGCCGCCTTCGCGTGGTGGCAGAGCCGCGTGGCGAGCCCGCTGCTGCCGTTGCGCATCGTCAAGGACCGTGTCCGGGCCGGATCGCTCGCGACGATGGGCTTGGCCACCATCGGCATGTTCGGCGTCTTCCTGTTCCTGACGTACTACCTGCAGGTCGTCCTGGGCTACCCGCCGGTGCGAACGGGCCTGGCCTTCGTGCCGATCTCGGCCGGCATCGTCATCGGCGCGACCCAGATCGCGGCCCGCCTGCTGCCACGCACGGCGCCGCGTGCCCTGATGTCGTCCGGCATGGTGCTGGCCGCCACCGGCATGGTGCTGCTCAGCAGCCTGACCGTGCATGCGCAGTACGTCACGCACGTGCTGCCCGCCCTGCTGCTGCTCGGTCTGGGCATGGGCCTGACCTTCATGCCGGTCTACGCGACGGCCACCGCCGGCGTGCCCGCACAGGACGCCGGTGTGGCCTCGGCCGTCCTCAACACCGTTCAGCAGATGGGCGCTTCGCTGGGCACCGTACTGCTCAACACCATCGCCACCGGCGCCACCAGCCGTTACGTCCCCTCGCACGTGCACGATCCGGCCCACGGCGGCACGACCCTCGACGAAGGCATGGTGCACGGCTTCTCCGTCGCCTACCGGTGCTCGGCGGGCGTCCTGCTGCTCGCGGCCCTGGTGGCGGGCCTCACCGTACGGCACAGGACGCCGAAGCACGCCGGACACGACGCACCGGCCTAGGCCGACAGGGCCTAGCGGGCCGGAGTCGTGTCCCGCCATCATCCACCTCACCCCCTGAAGGACCTTTCATGAAACCCCTGACCGAGCACGACATCCGTACCTCGTTCGTCAACTGCTCGAAGGGCGAGGCCAAACGCCTCCCCCTGCCCAAGAACCTGGCGGACCTCGACCACTGGGACGACCTGGACTTCCTGGGCTGGTTCGATCTCTCCGCGCCCGATCGCAGGTATCTCGTTGTCGAACGCGCCGATGAACTCGTCGGCCTGTCCATGCGCTTCGCTTCCGGCAACCGCGGCTTCCTGCGCCGCAGCCTGTGCTCGTTGTGCCTGACCACGCATCCCGGCAACGGCGTCTCCCTCATGACCGCACCCAAGGCAGGCCCGGCCGGCCGCGGAGGCAACTCGGTGGGCGTCTACATCTGCGCCGACCTGGACTGCTCGTTGTACGTACGGGGCAAGAAGAAGGCGGCACCGGGCGCACGCATGGAGGAGTCCCTCACGGTCGAGCAGCAGATCGAGCGCCTGCGCGGCAACCTCGACGCGTTCGTGGAGCGGGTCTTCCACTGAGGCCGACAGGGGCTCGACGACCATCGTCGCCGGGCCCCTGCCCACTCCATGAACCGCCGTCACCACCGGTGCTGTTGCAGGTCCAGCCGTTGAACCAGCGAGGGCGATGGTCGTGGCTTCCGGCAGAAGCGTCGGGCTGCGACAGCACAGGGCGCAGGACGTGCAGTCCGGTAGTCGGCCGACTGGCTGGTTCCTCCTGGTCAGGAGGCCGGGAGTGCCGGTCCGTCGTCCTTCTGCTCCTGGTGGGAGTAGCGCTGCTCCTTCCAGGGGTCGCCGATGTTGTGGTAGCCGCGTTCTTCCCAGAAGCCGCGCCGGTCCTCGGTGAGGTACTCGATGGTGCGCAGCCACTTGGGGCTCTTGTAGCCATAGAGGTGAGGGACGACCAGGCGCAGGGGGAAGCCGTGTTCGGCGGTGAGGGGTTCGCCGTTGTGGTGGGTGGCCAACAGGGCCTCGGGGCTGGTGAAGTCGGCGAGGCGGAGGTTGGCGGCGTAACCGTACTCCGCCCAGGCCATGACGTGCGTGACGTCCGCGGCGGGCGGGACCAGTTCCAGGACAGCAGTGGTGGGGATCCCGTACCACTCGTGGTCCGTGGAGGTGGGGCCGGTCGCGCAGTGGAGGTCGGCGACGACCGTGCGGCGGGGGAGCGCGATGACCTCGTCGAAGGTCCAGGCATGCTCGTCGCCGGTGGCGGTCGCGCCGAAGACACGCAGGTTCCAGCGCTCGGGGCGGAAGCGGGGGACCGGGCCGTAGTGCGACACGGGCCACCCGTTCACACGGCGTTGGCCGGGTGGAACGGGTCGAGGAGCGCGGGGTGTGCTGTCCGTCGCTCTGGGGTGGTTGCTTCCCACGCGGGCTCCCCTCCTCCGACCGGCCTGCCATCACGCAGCTTAGGTGCTCGATCCGAGGGTGGTTGTGACCGGGGCTGGGACCGGGACCAGGGCCGGTGGCCTCCTGCCGCGACCTGCCGTGGTCGTCGGCGCGCGAATTGGCCCACACAGCCCCTGGAGCACGCGCTGCGGGCCGGGGCGACCATACGAGGCCCGGCCCCGGCCAGGTACGCGACGCGCTGGGCCCGTTTCTGCCACCGCTGGCGTACGCACTCGGCGGCGAGGTCACCGACGTCCGCCCCGTGTCGGACCACCCCGCCGGGTCACCGGCCTACCCCGTCCTCACCGCGCCGCATGACACCGAGGTGATCGTGGTGATCGGCTCCACCTCGGTCGGCGCCACCGACCAACTGCGACGGCCGCTGACGGAGCAGGGCGCCTGCCAGGTGGTGGAACCTGTCGCCTGCCGCCCCGGCCACCCCCAGCTGCTCGTCCTGCGCGGCGCGGCGCTCGCCGACGTACCGCCGGACTGGCAGCCCAACACCCCGGTGTCACTGATCCTGTTGACGCCGTGAGAAGGGGCGCATGCCGTTCGACGGCTCTGGCCGCGTCGCCCCGGTCCGGTGATGGCGCCCCCGTCCGGTGATGGTGATGCCGCCGTGGGGGCGATCTGCCCATGATCTTCGGTTGCCGAAGATCGTTACCGGCCTCTACGGTCAGCCCCATGGCGGATGACGAACCCACGCGCGCGGTGCGCCTGCTCGATGCCCAGGCGAAAGCCGTCCGGCTGTTCGCGGAGATGGAGGAGCGCGGGCTGATCGCGCCGGGGCGGGGGGAGCGGGAGGTCAGCGACCAGGTCCGGGATCTCGCGAACGAGCTGTTCGGCACGACCCGGCACTGGCACAAGCGGATCGTGCGCTCCGGGCCGAACACACTGAAGCCCTACCGGGAGAACCCGCCGGACCGGCTGATCGGCGAGGACGACATCGTGTTCGCCGACTTCGGTCCCATCTTCGAGGAGTACGAGGCCGACTTCGGGCGGACCTTCGTCCTGGGCGACGATCCGGTCAAGCATCGTCTGCGCGACGACCTTTCGGAGGTGTTCGCAGCGGGCAGACGGTTCTTCGAGAGCGCTCCGGACATCACGGGCCAGCAGTTGTACGCCGAGGTCGAACGGCTCGCCGCCTCGTCCGGGTGGGAGTTGGGCGGCTGGCACGCGGGGCATCTGGTCGGTGAGTTCCCGCACGAGAAGATCGACGGCGCGGAGACGGAGTCCTACATCACCGCTGCCAACGACGCTGCGCTGCGGCGCCCCGACAAGGCCGGACGGCGTAGCCACTGGATCCTTGAAGTTCATCTCGTCGACCGCGAGCGGCAGTTCGGTGGCTTCTTCGAGGAACTGCTCACCCTGGGCTGAACCTGTCCGCGCCTGGCCGCTCGCGTCGCCGGTAGTCCGTAAGTCGCTGTCTGATGGATTGGTCGTCTGAGGGATTGGTCCCGGAAGCCGCGACCGCCCGCAGCCTCCCGGTTTTCCGCCTGCTTACGGATTGCGGGGGAGTACACCCAGGAGCGTTGCGGTCAGGGCCAGTTTCAGGGAGTCCTTCAGCTCCAAGTGGAAGCGAGCCAGGGCGGGTTCGGCCTCGTAGGCCGCCTGGAGGCTGGGTGGGGGAGTGCTGTAGGCCGACAGTGCCCCGGCCAGCACCATGGTCTGCAGGCTGAACAGCGTCGCGCTCTCGCCCAGCTCCGGCAGGTACTTCTGGATCAGGGCGGTCATGGTGGTCAGGCGGTCCAGGGAGGCGCGCTTGTAGCGTGCCACGATCTCGACGGAGACATTGCGTTCCAGGACGGTGCCCTGTGCGCCGAAGAGGTCGCACAGCACCACTCGGCCGGAGAGTGAACCGCCGAGTATCTCGGCCACCGCCGTCGCCCGCTCGGCCATCGGCAGATCTTCGTCGACGCCGGCGGCCAACTCGCCCGCCAGTTCCGTCAGCCACTCCTGCAGGAAGTGGTCCAGCAGCTCCAGCAGCACCGCCTCGCGGGACTCGAAGTAGCGCAGCACGTTCGGCTTCGCCAGGCCCACCCGGCGGCTCAGCTCGTTCAGGGTGACCGCGGCCACGGGCATCTCGTCGAGCATCGCCGACGCCATGTCGAGGATCGTCCGTCGGCGGATCTCCCGCTGCTCTTCGGTTCGCGCCCGCTGGAAAGTCACGATCACCAGCCTAACTTAAGTACCTGCGGTACGTTGACAACGTACCAAGAGTACTTTAACGTCGTCGGCACAAGATACCTTCGGTACGTTAGCGAGTCAGGGGTCAGACATGAGCGACAAGTGGACGACGGCGAACATTCCGGACCAGCGCGGGCGGGTGGCCGTGGTGACCGGTGCCAACACCGGACTGGGGTACGAGACCGCCAAGGCGCTCGCCGAGCGCGGGGCGTCCGTCGTGCTCGCCGTGCGCAACACCGAGAAGGGCGAGCAGGCCGCGGCCCGCATGACCGGCGACGTGACCGTGCAGGCACTGGACCTGACCTCGCTCGACTCCGTCCGGACCGCGGCGGCGGCGCTGCGGTCCCGGCTCGACCGGATCGACCTGCTGATCAACAACGCCGGCGTGATGTACACCCCGAAACAGACCACCCGCGACGGCTTCGAGATGCAGTTCGGCACCAACCACCTCGGCCACTTCGCGCTCACCGGACTGCTGCTGGACCTGATGCTGCCGGTGCCCGGCTCGCGCGTGGTGACGGTCAGCAGCACCGGCCACCGCATCAGGGCCGCGATCCACTTCGACGACCTGCAGTGGGAGCGCACGTACAGCCGGGTCGGCGCCTACGGCCAGTCCAAGCTGGCCAACCTGATGTTCACGTACGAGCTGCAGCGCCGACTCGCCGGGCACGGCACCACCGTCGCGGTGGCCGCGCACCCCGGCCTGTCCAGCACCGAACTCGCCCGCAACACCCCCGCGGCCCTGCGGCTCCCGCTCACCTGGCTCGCGCCGCTGATCACCCAGACTCCGGCGATGGGTGCGCTGCCGACCCTGCGCGCCGCCACCGACCCCGCCGCGTTCGGCGGCCAGTACTACGGTCCCGGCGGACGCAACGAGGTCAAGGGGCACCCCCGGCTGGTCACCTCCAGCCCGGAGTCGTACGAGGCTGCTGTCCAGCGGCGCCTGTGGGCCGTCTCCGAAGACCTCACCGGGGTGACGTTCCCCGACCTTCAGCCCGCACCAATCCGGGGCGGAAGTGGCTTCGGATCAAAGAGTGACAGCAATCGCTCGCGGTCTGATGACTGACGGTCACCAGGCTGTCCGGAAGGGATGTTCCTTCATGACGCACACGCGTATTCGGCAGCTGACCACGTTCCTGGCGGTACCCGCCGCACTCACCCTCGCAGCGGCCACCCCGGCGTTCGCCCACGACGGTCACGGCTCGCAGACGGAGGGCCACAGTTACCAGGTCGACCTCAAGCAGTTGAACGACAGCGGGGCGAACGGAACGGCCATGCTCCAGCTGGACGGCACCAGGCTGACCGTCAAGATCGAGGCGTCCGGCCTGGTCCCGGGCCAGCCCCACGCCCAGCACATACATGGCTCCACCAAGGGGCACGACTTCCACTGCCCTGACGCCAGTGCCGACAAGAACGGCGACGGAATCGTCACCACGGCCGAAGGACTCCCCGCCTACGGCGACATCAACATCTCCCTGACCACCAAGGGCGACACGTCCAAGGACAGCGGCCTGGCCGTGGACCGGATGCCGGCCGCCGACAAGGACGGCAAGCTGTCCTACGAGCGCACGATCACCGTCTCGCAGCAGGTCGCCGACCACATCAAGGACCTGCACGTCGTCCAGCACGGCATCGACCCGAACAACAACGGCAAGTACGACTTCGGCAAGGGCAAGAGCGAGCTGGACCCCAAGCTCCCCCAGGAGGCCACAGCCCCCGCCGACTGCGGCATGCTCCAGGGCGCGTCCGTCGGATCCATGCCGTCCGGTGGGGTCGAGACCGGCTCCGGAAGCACCCAGGGCGTCGAGTCGCCCGCTGTGATGGCCGCCGGTGGTGCCGCGGTCCTGAGCGCCGGAGTTCTCTTCGCCGTGCGCCGGCGGGCTCTGAGCGGTCGCCGAGAGGGATGACACCCATCGGCAGCGAAGCGCTCAGGCACCGAACGGAAGGAGACCGCGGTGAGCAGGCCCAAGGACGGTCCCGACACCACACCGATGTCTGACGAACCTGCCCACGGCTCCCCGCAGGCCCCGGTACGCCGGGGCC
>NZ_JBHXTO010000148.1:0-23682 GCF_042677425.1 Streptomyces sp. NPDC127119
GGGGGCCGGCGCGGCCGCCCCCGGCGCACCCGCGGCCGCCGCACCGCCCCCCGCGCCCCTCAGGCGCGCCGCTGCCGGGCCGGCGGCAGGAAGACCGGCTCCACCCCCGGGACGACCGTGTTGGTGAGTGTGCCGATGGCCTCGGCGGTGAGGGTGACCGTGTCTCCGGGTTTCAGCGGTGGTGGGTCCTGCTCGCCGCGCCGGCCCCACAGTTCGGCGAGGCAGCCGCCGTTGCCGCAGGTGCCGGAGCCGAGGACGTCACCCGGTACGACACGGGTGCCGCGGGACGCGTACGCGGTCATCTCCTCGAAGGTCCAGCTCATGTGGGACAGCAGGTCCCTGCCGACCACCCGGCCGTTGATCTCGGCGGTCAGCGCCAGCCGCAGGAAACCGTCGGCGTCCCGGTGCGGCTCCAACTCGTCGGCGGTGACGAGGTACGGGCCCAGTGTGGTCGTGGTGTCCTTGCCCTTGCACGGACCGAGCCCCGCCGCCGGCCAAGTCACCCCTCACGCAGGGACGCCGTCGTCGTCCACCTCCTCCACGGGCGGCATGAACGCCCGCAACCACCGTTCGGTCTGAGCGACATGCGCCTCCGCCGCGCCGGCGGCCGCACCGGGGTCCCGGTCGGAGATCGCGGTCGCCAGCACGCGATGGTCCGCGTCGCTCTTGCGCCGGAGCTCCGGCCCCTCGGGCAGCGTGAAGATCTGGTACTTGCGGGAGCGGGCGCGGAAGACCGCGAGCAGCGACGCCAGCGTGGGATTCTCGGCGGCCCGCGCGATCTCCGCGTGGAAGCGGTGGTCGAGGTCCGACGCCTCGGTGGGATCCTCGGTCGCCTCCATGGCCTCGATGAGGGAGAAGAGCGACTTCACCGTTTCGGGGGTCCGCCGCGCGGCGGCCTTGGCCGCGACATGCGCCTCCAGCACCCGCCGGATCTCGTACACCTCCAACAGGCCTGTCAGCGGCAGGAGTTCGAGGGTCAGCGAGAGGCTGCCGATGATGTCTTCCGGCCTCAGCTGGGACACGTAGGTGCCCGAGCCGTGCCGTGGTTCGACCACACCCAGGGCCGAGAGCATCCGTACGGCCTCGCGCAGCGGGCCTCTTGAGACACCGAGTTCCTCGCCCAGCTCCGCCTCGGGCGGAATGCGCTCACCCGGCCCGAGCCGCCCTGTCGCGATCATGTGGCGCAGGCCGTGGAACGCCCTGTCGACTGCGGACATCCGATTCCTCCCGTGGCGGGCCGGCGGCAGCACCGTAACCCTCGGGCACTCTAGCGACTCCGAGTCGTCAGATGTCTCCGATGTATCGGTCCAAAGTCATCTGATGACTATCGCTGCACACCTCTTGCGTGGCGCAAAAATGCCGTGCAGGATGCCGAGTCATCATACGTGTCCCACTCGATGTCAGATGTCTGCGGACTGCAGACGGGATTTCGGCGGGCACTCGGGTTCGGTAGATGTGGAGTGATGTGAGCGAGACCGAGGTCACCACCGCCCCGCGTCCCTTGCTGCTGGCGGACGGCCGCCCCGCGGCGCGGGCGTGGTCGCTGGACCCCGTCATGAAGCACCTCAACCATGGCTCGTTCGGAGCGGTCCCCCTGGTGGCCCAGGAGCGGCAGAACGAGTTCCGGGCCGAGATGGACAGTTCGCCGGTGGTGTGGTTTCCGGCCCTGCCGCAGCGGATCGCCGCCGCCCGGATCGACCTCGCGGCCTTCCTGCGGGTCGCCCCCGACGACGTGGCCCTGGTACCGAACGCGAGCGCCGGCATCAGCGTCGTGTTCGCCTCGCTCCAGCGGCGCAGGGGCGGCGCGATCGTCGTCACCGACCACGGCTACGGCGCGGTGACCATGGGCGCCGAGCGCCTCGCCAGGCGCTGGGGCGGCGAGGTGCGTACCGCCAGGGTGCCGCTGGAGGCTAGCGAGGAGGAGGCGTACGAGGCCGTCATGGCCGCGGTCGACGACGACACGGACCTGATCGTCCTCGACCAGATCACCTCCGCCACCGCACGCCGGCTGCCGGTGGAGCTGGTCGGCGCGGAGGCCCGGCGCCGCAGTATCCCGCTCCTGGTGGACGCCGCCCACGCCCCCGGTCTGATCGAGGCCCCGCTGGATGGCCTGACCTGCGACTTCTGGGTGGGCAACCTGCACAAGTGGGGCTGCACGCCCCGCGGCACCGCCACGCTGGTCGCCCGCGGTGAGCTGCGCGAGGAGCTGTACCCCCTGATCGACTCGTGGGGCGCCGCCGATCCGTACCCCGACCGCTTCGACCAGCAGGGCACGATCGACGCCACCGGTTATCTCGCGGCCCCGTCGGCCCTGGACTTCGTCGAGAGCACCTGGGGCTGGGACACCGCCCGCCGGTACATGGACGAGCTGGCCGGTTACGGCGAGCGCGTCATCGGCGCCGCCTTCGCCGAACTGACCGGTGTCAACGGCACCGTCGACGTGGGCATGCCGGTCCCGGGCATGCGGCTGGTACGCCTGCCGGACGGGCTCGCCGGCACCCGGATCGAGGCCGACGCGCTGCGCGACCGGGCCGCCCGCGAACTCGGCGTGGAGGCGGCCTTCACCAGCTTCGACGGCATCGGCTACATGCGGCTGTCCGCGCACGTCTACAACACCGCGGCCGACTACGAGTACTTCGCCGAGGACTGCGTCCCCCTCCTCGGCCGCTGGGCCCGCGCGGCCCGCGAACAGCCGGGCGCGTCATAGCCCGCCGGCACCCCACCCCGGCACCCCGCACCAGCACCCCGCACTTTCCCCGGCGCTCCGTAACGCCTGTCCCCGGCACAGCAGCACAGAAAGAGGTCGGCACGATGAGAAGAAGGACGGCAGCTCTCGCCCTCGGCACCGCCGCCACGATGGTCCTGACCGGCTGTAGCAGCATGAGCGGCTCCCAGGCCGACGGCACGGTCACCCTCAACATGGTGGAGAGCCTGACGAACCCGGCCCGCACGGACCTGATCAAGGGCCTGATAGCGGACTTCCAGAAGCAGAACCCCAAGATCAAGGTCAACCTGATCTCGCCGCCCACCGAGCAGGCCGACCAGAAGATCCAGCAGATGCTCCAGTCCGGCAGCGGCGTCGACACCCTCGAAGTACGGGACACGACCGTCGGACCCTGGTCGAACAACGGCTGGATCTACGACATGAAGAAGGACCTCACCGGCTGGAAGGGCTGGGAGGCGATGACGGAGAACGCCGTCAAGGCCTCCCAGGACGCCAAGGGCAAGACGTACTTCGTCCCGTACGGCTTCTACGGCCTGAGCGTCTTCTACCGCACCGACCTGATCAAGGAGGCCGGCTTCAGCAAGCCGCCGGCCACCTGGGACGACCTGCTGGAACAGGCCTCGGCCATCCACGACCCGGGCAAGCGCAAGTACGGGTACGCCTTCCGCGGCGGAGCCAACGCCCAGGGCAACGCCACCGCCATCATCGAGGCGTACGTCGCCGACGAGATCGACGCGGCCGACGGCTTCAAGCTGAAGAGCGGCAAGACGATCTTCTCCGCGCCCGAGGCGCTCGACGCGATGGAGACCTACCTCAAGCTCTTCAAGGAGGCGTCCCCGAAGTCGTCCGTCTCCTGGGGCTACCCGGAGATGGTCGAGGGCTTCTCGAACGGCTCGACGGCCTTCCTGCTGCAGGACCCCGAGGTCATCGCGACCGTCTCGGAGTCCAAGTCCATCAAGAAGGACCAGTGGAGCACCGCCCCGCTGGTGGCGGGCCCCAGCGGCAAGACCGTACAGCCGCTGGCCACCGCCGGATGGGGTGTCGCCAAGGGCAGCAAGCACAAGAAGGAAGCGGTCAAGCTCGTCGAGTTCCTCTCCGAGGGGGAGGCGTCGACGAACTTCACCAAGACGAACAGCCTGGTGCCGATCCTGAAGTCGGCCGCCGAGGACCCGTTCTACAAGACCGGCCCGTGGTCCAGCTACGTCACCATGACGGAGAACCCGGACACCTACCTCAACGTCAGTCAGCCGCGCGGGGTCGCCTGGTGGGCCGAGTGGCAGCAGCGCGCCGACGCCGACATCCAGAAGATGGTCCTCGGCAAGACGACGCCCAAGGAACTGCTGGCCGGCTGGGACACGTACTGGACCGAGAAGCGGCAGCAGGAGAACTAGCCATGCCCACCGCGTCCGAAACGACGTCCACGACGGAGACGGCGAAGACGGCCTCGGAGGGGGCCTCCGGCAACGGGGGCTCCCGGCCCGTCCGCAAGGTTCAACCAGGCCGCCGCAAGCCCGAGTTCACCGCTCGGCGCGGTTTCCTCATCACCCTCTTCATGACCCCGGCCGCGATCTTCGTGGCGGTCTTCACGTACTACCCGATGATCGCCGGCAGCCAGATGGCCTTCCGCCACTGGAACCTGACGGACCTGACCGACACCTCCTGGGTGGGTCTGCAGAACTTCCGCGACGTCTTCGCCGACCCCGCCTGGGGCACCGTACTGAGCAACACCGCCATCTGGGTGTTCGGCTCGATCGTGCCCCAGCTGGTCATCGGCTTCGCCCTCGCCCTGTGGCTGCGCCGCAGGTTCCGCTTCCGCGGCCTCTACCAGGCCCTCATCTTCTTCCCCTGGGCGATCTCCGGCTTCCTCATCGGCATCCTGTTCCGCTGGATGTTCAACAGCGAGTTCGGTGTCGTCAACGACCTGCTCCAGAAGGTCGGCCTGATCGACGAGCCGGTCGCCTGGCTGGCCGACCCGAAGACCGCGATGTTCGCCGTCGTGGTCGCCAACATCTGGTACGGGGTCACCTTCTTCACGATCATGATCCTCGCCGCGCTGCAGTCCATCCCCGAGGAGCTGTACGAGGCCTCGGCCCTGGACGGCGCCGGCAAGGTGCGCACGCTCTTCCAGATCACCATTCCGTACATCCGGGTCACCCTCGCGCTGACCGTGCTGCTGCGCGTCATCTGGATCTTCAACTTCCCCGACCTGATCTTCGGGATGACCGGCGGCGGACCGAACAACGAGACGCACATCGTGACCACGTGGATGATCAAGATCACCCAGCAGGGCGACTACGGCAGAGCCTCCGCGCTCGGCCTCATCGTCGTCGCCACCCTGCTGGTGTTCGCGGTCTTCTTCCTCCTGGCCACGCGCGAGAAGCGAGAGGTGAAGCCGTGATCGGCAAGGAGTCCACGGCGGGCCGGGCCACCAAGTTCACCTTCCTGGGGCTGTGGCTGGTCTTCACCGTCTTCCCCCTCTACTGGATCACCATCACCTCGCTCAAGGCGCCGGGCGACATCTTCGCCTTCCCGATCGCCTACTGGCCCGAGCACTTCTCGCTGGAGAACTACAGCGGACTGTTCGGCAAGGCCGACTTCGGCGTCTACCTCACCAACAGCCTCATCGTGGCGACCGTCGCCGCCTCGATCGCCACGGTCATCTCGATGCTGTCGGCGTACGTACTGGCCCGCTTCGAGTTCCGTACGAAGTCGGCGCTGCTGATGGCCGCCCTGGTGACCCAGATGATCCCGACGTTCATCGCGCTGGGGCCGCTGTACCTGCTGATGACCGACCTCAAGATGGTCGACAACCGGCTCGGGCTGATCCTCGTCTACATCGCGGTCTGCATCCCGTTCTGCACGGTGATGCTCCGGGGTTTCTTCGAGAACATCCCGGACGCGCTGGAGGAGGCCGCGATGATCGACGGCCTGTCCCGGTTCGGGGCGCTGTTCCGGGTGCTGCTGCCGGTGATGCGGCCCGGGATCATCGCGGCGTTCATCTTCAACTTCGTCAACTGCTGGAACGAGCTGTTCCTGTCGGTGACGCTGATGAACAGCGACAGCAACAAGACCGTGCCGACGGCCCTGAACGGCTTCATCTCCAGCTTCAACATCGACTGGGGTTCGATGTCCGCGGCGGCGGTCCTGACCATCCTGCCCACGATGGTGCTGTTCGCCTTCGCCAGCCGGCACATCGTCCAGGGCCTCACGGCGGGGGCGGTGAAGGGCTGAGGGACTGAAGGGCTGGGGGGCTGGAGGGCGCCACGGGAACTTTTCTTCCGTCCCACGGAGTGGGAACGACATGGAACCGACCTGATGATCACATACTTTACCTCGACGTCACGGTAGCGATCGACGTCTACCGCCCCATGGCAAGGGCGACGGACACAGACGAGACAGACGAGGTAGGGCGCCCGGATGAGCAGCGAGCACATGCAGATCGGCGAGGTCGGCGCGCGCACGGAGCTGGCACTGCGCACGATCCGCCACTACGAGGCGACCGGCCTGGTCGCGCCCTCCGCCTGCTCCCAGGGCGGCTTCCGCCTCTACACCAGGGAGGATGTCGCACGGCTGAAGGCGATCCGCCGTATGCAGCCGCTCGACTTCAGCCTGGAGCAGATGCGCGACCTGCTGGCCGTCACCGACCGCCTCGACTCCGACGAGGAGATGACGGCGTACGAGCGGCAGTCCCTGCTGCGGCGCGTCCGCGAGTACGAGGAGCATGCCGTCTGGCAGGTGGAGAAGCTGCGCGCGCAGCTGGCGGAGGCGGAGGAGTTCGCCCAGACGCTCCGCAAGCGCCTGAGCCGCGACCGCGACCGTGACCGGGACCGCGGGCGGGACCGGAACCGCGACCGGGCCACTTCGGTCTGAGCCGGCTGCGCCGCTACTCGAACGCGCACCCGGGATTCGGGGCGTCCTCGGAGAACGGGGCGCCGTGCGGCAGTACGTACAGCACCGTCAGGACGACCGGTGTGTCCCCCAGGTTGCGGCCTATGTGGACATTGCCGGCGCCGGCCGGCTCCTGGATGCTGCTGCCGCGCGGATACACACCGTCCGAGGCGCACGTGGAGTCGAAGTGGCTGAGCGTGCCCTGCTTCACGTACGCGTAGAGCGGGCCGTCGTGGTAGTGCCAGCCGGTGGCCTGGCCGGGCGGCACGGTGATCTCCCGGACGACGTAGTCGGTGCCGCCGACCGTCTTCTGGGCGATCAGGGTGCCGGTCACTCCGGGCCCGGGCGGAGTTGCCCGGGCCGTTCCTCCGGCCAGGACGGTGACGGCGGCGACCGCGCCGACCACCGCGGTGCGGAACGAGGTGCGCATGGGCAGGGCCTCCAGGTTCGTGGGCTGTCGTGACGACGTGCCGCAGCGAACATAGAGGCGGGTGCCGCCCGTTGGTGCGAGAACCCGCGAATTCGAGCCGCACGTAAGGCAGTTGGCGGTGGCCGGCCGTCCGTCCGATCAGTCCAGGACGCGCAGACGCCAGTAGCCCACGTCGTCGCAGGCCCAGGCCGAGGCCAGGCCCAGGGCGACATAGGTCCTTCCCCAGGCCTGGCATTCCGAGAGCCTCTCGAAGGCGCCGACCGTGTGCCAGACGGCGGCGGCCGAGGCCTCGGCGGTCGGCCTGACCCGCTCGACCGCCCCGGACGTCGCCGCGGTGGCGACGCCCGCTCCCGCGAGGCTGATTCCGATGGTCACCGCGACAGCGGCGATGAATTTCCTGAGCACGTCTACCTCCAGTCGTGACCCTTGCTCAGAAGGGTGCGCGCCACGACCGGACCTGTCGTTACGTGTGAGCGCACAGGTCTTTCGTCTCCGTGCACTGCCTGCGGAACTCGCGCGGGGACAGGCCGTAGGAGCCGCGGAACACCTGACTGAAGTGGGCGGGACTGGCGAACCCCCACCTGGCGGCGATCGCGCCGATCGGCCGGGTGGCCAGCCGGGCGTCGGCGAGGTCGCGGCGGCACTGCTCCAGGCGGCGCTCACGCACCCAGCCGGCGACGGTGTGCCCCTCGTCGTGGAACAGCTTGTGCAGATAGCGCAAGGAGATGTGGTGCGCCGCGGCGATCGCGTCCGGAGTCAGGTGTGCGTCGCCCAGGTTCTCCCGGACGAAGGCATGGATCCGGGCCATGAGCGCCCGCCGTGCGGTGTGGGGCGGCACCGAGCTGCGGGCATCCAGGGCGTTGGCCAGCGCGGCCGTCAGCACATCGAGGGTGAGGGTGGACAGCCTGGCGGTGTCGGCGGGACTGAGTTCCCTCATGCGCCGCGCCAGTTGCATCAGGAAGTGCGAGGACAGCGCGCCGACACCCGTCCCGCCCGGGATGCGCACCGCGCTCAGCCGCCGCACGTCCCGGTGGGGCAGTGGAAGCAGTGAGCGGGGGAAGCGCAGGAGCAGCAGTTGCTGACTTCCCGGCACCTCCGGCGTGAACCCGGCGAGGTAGGGGCGGGAGGGGTCGAACAGCATCAGGTCCCCGACCCCGAAATCCGTGCACCGGCCGTCCTGGGTGATCCTGCCGCCACCGCGCACGATGCAGCCCAGCTTGAACACCTCGGGATCCGCCTGGCGAATGAGCTTGGGCGTGCGGTGCACCGAGTGCGCCAGCGTGGTCATCAACGTCGCCTGCACCTGCCCGAGTTGGGTGATGCCGACCTGCGCCCGGAACGCGCCCGCCACCCGCCGCTCGCAGTGTGCTTCGTAGGGCACCCAGAGCTTCGAACTCACCTCACGCCAGAAACCGAACCGCTCCTCCCGCGGTACCTCCGCGGTACTGACCACGTCCATGACTCACCCCCCCCCGTGAGGTCCGCGCCTCGTCACCAGCGCGGACTGCTGTCCGGTGGCCGTGCCGCCCCGCCCCCCGGCGGGGCGAGCACCGGCACGTTCAGGTGTAGCAGCTCCAGGATTGTGCGAGTCGGACATTTTGGCGACAGCCGAATAGCCCTGGTGCGGGCCGGGAGCCGGGGGCCCGCGCCCCTGCTCCCGGCCCGCCGCGTGCATCAGGACGTGGACAGCTCCGTGCGGATCGTGCGGGCCGCGGCGACCAGGTTCTCCAGGGACGTGCGGGTCTCGGGCCAGGCCCGGGTCTTCAGACCGCAGTCGGGGTTGACCCAGAGGCGCTCGGCGGGGATGGCCTCAAGTCCCTTGCGCAGCAGGGCGGCGGCCTCGTCCGTGCTCGGCACCCGGGGCGAGTGGATGTCGTACACACCGGGCCCCGCCTCGCGCGGATAACCGTGTCCGGCCAGCTCGCGGGCGACCTGCATGTGCGAGCGTGCCGCCTCCAGGCTGATGACGTCGGCGTCGAGGTCGTCGATGGCCTGCACGATGTCACCGAACTCGGCGTAGCACATGTGCGTGTGGATCTGGGTGTCCGGGCGTACGCCGCCGGTGCTGAGGCGGAAGGCCTCGGTGGCCCACGCCAGATACGCCGGACGGTCGGCGGCCCGCAGCGGCAGCGTCTCGCGCAGGGCGGGTTCGTCGACCTGGATGACCGAAGTCCCGGCCGCCTCAAGGTCGTTCACCTCGTCGCGCAGGGCGAGGGCGACCTGGCGGGCGGTGTCGCCGAGGGGCTGGTCGTCGCGGACGAAGGACCAGGCGAGCATGGTGACGGGCCCGGTCAGCATGCCCTTGACCGGCTTGGCGGTGAGCGACTGGGCGTACGTCGTCCAGCGCACCGTCATGGGTTCGGGGCGGGAGATGTCTCCGGCGAGGATCGGCGGGCGGACGTACCGCGTGCCGTAGGACTGGACCCAGCCGTGCTGGGTGGCGAGGTATCCGGTGAGCTGTTCGGCGAAGTACTGGACCATGTCGTTGCGTTCGGGTTCGCCGTGCACGAGCACATCGAGGCCGGTCTTCTCCTGGAACGAGATCACCTCGCCGATCTCGGCCCGGATGCGCTCCTCGTACCCGGCGCTGTCGATCCGCCCGGCGCGCAGGTCGGCCCGTGCCGTGCGCAGTTCCGTGGTCTGGGGGAACGAGCCGATGGTGGTGGTCGGCAGCAGCGGCAGGCCGAGGCGGGCGCGCTGGGCCGCGGCCCGCTCGGCGTACGGCAGGGAGCGGCGGGCGTCGGCGTCCGTGACGGCGGCGGCCCGGGCCCGTACGGCGGGGTCGCGGGTGATCGCGGACCCGGCGCGGGAGGCCAGGTCGGCCCGGTTGGCGGCGAGTTCGGCGGCGATCGCGCCGGTGCCGCCCGCGAGGCCCTTGGCGAGAGTGACGATCTCCGCGGTCTTCTGCCGGGCGAAGGCGAGCCAGCGGCGGATCTGCGGCTCGATGTCGCGTTCCGCGGAGGCGTCGAGGGGGACGTGGAGGAGGGAGCAGGAGGCGGCCACGTCGACCCGGTCGGCCAGCCCGAGCAGGGTGCCGAGCGTGCCGAGGGACTTTTCCAGGTCGTTGACCCAGATGTTGCGGCCGTTGACCACTCCGGCGATCAGACGCTTGCCGGGCAGTCCGCCCACGGCGGCGAGCGCGTCCAGGTTGGCGGCGGCCGACTCGGTGAAGTCCAGCGCGAGACCTTCCACCGGGGCCTTGGCCAGCACCGGCAGGGCGTCGCCGAGCCGGGCGAAGTAGGACGCGACCAGCAGCTTCGGGCGGTCGGTCAGGGCGCCGAGGTCACGGTAGACGCGGGTGGCCGTGTTCAGCTCGGCGGGTGTGCGGTCCTGCACCAGGGCGGGCTCGTCGAGCTGGACCCACTCCGCCCCCGCGGCGCGAAGATCGGCGACGATCTCGGCGTACACGGGCAGCAGCCGGTCGATGAGGGTGAGCGGGTCGAAGTCGGCGGCGACACCCGGGGCGGGCTTGGCGAGCAGGAGGTAGGTGACGGGTCCGACGAGGACGGGACGTGCGGTGAGCCCGAGCGCCAGGGCTTCCTTCAGCTCCGCGACCTGCTTGCTCGAGTCGGCCGTGAAGACGGTGTCCGGACCCAACTCGGGCACCAGATAGTGGTAGTTGGTGTCGAACCACTTGGTCATCTCCAGCGGCGCCACGTCCTGGGTGCCGCGCGCCATGGCGAAGTAGCCGTCGAGCGCGTCGGCCTCGACGGCGGCGCGGTGGCGTGCGGGGATCGCGCCGACCATGACACCGGCGTCCAGGACGTGGTCGTAGTACGAGAAGTCACCGGTGGGAACCTCGTGGACGCCGGCCTCGGCCAGCTGCCGCCAGTTGGCCCGGCGCAGCTCGGCGGCGGTGGCCCGGAGGGCTTCGGCGTCGACCCGGCCCTTCCAGTAGCCCTCGACGGCCTTCTTCAGTTCCCGGTTCTGTCCCTGGCGGGGGTAGCCGTACACGGTGGCCCGTGCCGCCGCGGCTGCGGACTGCGCTGTCACGGAAATCTCCTTCGCGAGATATCTCCCTGGGATCCCGGGACGGGACGCGAGCGCGAAGGGGTGACGGACCGGGCGGAAACCGAGCCGCGCGCAGAGCGCGGTCGTCCGCCGGATCAAGTACGCCGACCCGCCCACGAGGTCACCGGGATCTCCGCGCACGAATGGTTCGCGCACGGGCAGTTGGCAGGTCTTCGGACTCGCGGGCACGTCCTCCCTGCGGAGGACACCTACTGGCCGTCGCTTCCCAGACCCGGCCGGGCCCAGTGCGTGTGACGGCGGTCGTTCCCACTCACCGCTGCGGGGCAGTCCCGGATTCCCACCGGGTTCCCTCTTGCGACGCACCCGTCTGGCGGACGGGGCGAACCAGCTGCACCGGCCACCCTACGGGGCACACCCCGGTCGTGGAAAACTTTTCAGTGCACGGAGAAGCCGCCGTCGACGAAGACCGACTGCCCGGTGACGTACGCGGAGGCGGCGCTCGCCAGGAAGACCGCCGCGCCCGCGAAGTCCTCCGCGAGGCCGTTGCGTCCGACCATCGTGCGCGCCGCCAGGGCCGCCACCTTCTCCGGGTCGGACGACAGCCGCCGGTTCAGCGGTGTCATCACGAAGCCCGGCACCAGCGTGTTGACGGTGACCCCGTACGGCGACCAGGCCTCCGCCTGCGAGCGGGCCAGTGACTCCAGCGCCCCCTTGGCGACGCCGTAGGCGCCGCTCTGGACGAAGGCGCGGTGCGCCTGCTGCGAGGTGATGTGGATGATCCGCCCGAAGCCCCGCTCGGCCATGGCCGGGCCGAAACGCCGGCCCAGCAGGAAGGGCGCGTCCAGGTTCAGGGCCATGGTGGTGTCCCAGACCTCGTCGCTGAGCTCGCTCATCGGCGGCCGGAGGTTGACCCCGGCGCAGTTGACGAGGATGTCGGGTTCACCGAAGGCCTCGACCGCCCGCTCGGCGGCCTCGCGCACGCCTTCACGCGTACCGAGATCCGCGCCGACCCAGGCCGCACGGCAGCCGAGCGCAGCCAACTCCTCGACCGTCGCCCGCAGTTCCGCTTCCTTGCGGGCCACGACGACGACGCTCGCACCGGCGCGGGCCAGCGCTTCCGCCATGCCCCGCCCGATGCCGGAGCTGCCGCCGGTCACCAGGGCGACCCGGCCGTCCAGGGAGAACAGTTCTGAGAGGTAGTGCTGCGAGTCCATGGCGGCACCCTAGAAGGGCGGCGCCGGGAGCGCACCGGCGGGGGTGCGATGCGGTCGTGCGGTGAACGGTCCAGGTCAGGAGCCTGGCCCCAGGTCGCGAGACTGGCACGGCGGGGCTGTCGATCGGCCGGCCGACCTCGTACCCGCCGCGGGTGCCGGCTCAGCCCAGTACGAGCGGCAGCCGCCCTGCGAGGGTGCCCAGCGCGGTCTTCTCCGCATCGGTCGGCGTCCGCCGTCCGGTGCCGATCAGCAGCGCGGCCTTGTCGGAGAACGAGGCCGGGAACGGGGTCCCGGCGATCTGCTCCAGCGACGCGCGGGCCGCCGCCAGGGTCTCGGCGGGCGGCTGGGCGGTCGAGGTCAGCCGGGAGATCAGGTCGAGGTGGTGCAGGGTCGCTTCGAGGACGTACACGGACAGGTAGTCGCCGACGGTCAGCACCTCGTCGCGGGTGCCGACGCGGGCCGTGGGATCGGCGAGTCCGGCGGCGCGGCCCGCGGCGGAACCGACGTCGTCGAAGTGGAACTTCAGCAGCTCCGGCTCCCCGTACGCGGCGGCCAGCCGGGGGATCAGCGCGTCCAGCGGATCCTCGCCGGCCGGGGTCCCGCCGAGCTGCCAGTAGGTGACCGCGTCCACGGTCGGTCCGGTGTCGGCGGGGGTGGCCAGGGTGATCAGGATGTCCTGGGCGTCGATGACCAGGTGGCACACCAGATCCCGTACGAGCCACCCCGTGCAGCCCGACGGCTGCTCGAAGTCCTCGTCCGGGACCTCGGCGACCGCTGTGCGCAACGCGGTCCAGGCGAGCGAGAAGAGCTTCACCGCGGCACGGTAATGCCGGACCACGGCGGCGGACAAGCGCATACGGGCGACGGGCCCTTGTGGTCACCGCCCGGCGACCACAAGAACCCCACCGGCCTCAGCCGCTGGTGAGGACGACCAGTTGCCGGGTCGCCCGCGTCATCGCGACATAGCGGTCGACCGCCCCCGCGACACCCGTCCCGTACGTCTGCGGGTCGACGAGGACGACCAGGTCGAACTCCAGGCCCTTGGCCAGCTCCGGGGTCAGCGACCGGACGCGAGGCGTGGCCCGGAACGTCGGATCGCCGATGACGCACGCGATCCCGTCCGTGTGCGCGGTGAGCCAGGTGTCCAGGATCGCGTCCCGGTCCGCGGTCGGTCCGTGGACCACGGGGATGCCGTTGCCGCGGATGGAGGTCGGCACGTTGGCGTCCGGGAGCGCCGCCCGGATGACCGGCTCGGCCTCCGCCATCACCTCCTCCGGAGTCCGGTAGTTGATGCTCAGCGAGGCCACCTCGATCCGGTCGAGACCGACCCGCTCCAGCCGCTCCCGCCACGACTCGGTGAACCCCTGCCTGGCCTGCGCGCGGTCCCCGACGATGGTGAAACTCCGCGACGGGCAGCGCAGGAGCAGCATCTGCCACTGCGCGTCGGTCAGCTCCTGGGCCTCGTCCACGACGACGTGCGCGAACGGACCGGCGAGCAGATCCGGTTCGGCGGTGGCCAGTTCGGACTCGTCGACCATGCTGACCTTGGCGTCCTCGCCGCGCAACATCGTCACCAGGCCCTCGCCGTCGTCACCGTCGGCGCCCGAGTCGGCCGCGGCCTCTATCAGGTTGTCGACGACCTGGGCCATGCGCTCGCGCTGGGCGGCGAGGGTGGCCTCGTGCCGGCGCCTGCGCCGCGCCGACTCCGGATCGCCGAGCCGCTGCCGCGCCGCGTCCAGGATCGGCAGATCGGACACCGTCCACGCCTGCGGCTCCGCGCGCTGCAGCCTGCGTACGTCGTCGGGGCCGAGCCAGGGAGCACACATCCGCAGATAGGCGGGCACCGACCACAGGTCCCCGACGATGTCGGCCGCTTCGAGCAGCGGCCACGCGCGGTCGAGGGCCCCGGTCAGTTCCTCGTCGTGCAGCAGAGCCCGGCGGAACAGGTCGGGCGGTACGTCGTCGTCGTGCTTGTCCAGCAGGATCGTGAGCAGGGCCTCCCAGATCTGGTCCCGCGCCTCGTTGTGCGGGACGCCGGGGCCCGGCGTCCCGAACGCCTCGGCCCAGTCGGCGGCGCTCAGCCGGACGTCGGACCAGGGGGTCGAGACCGTCATCCCCTTCGCGGGCGGCTCCTCGTAGAACCTGACGGCCGTCTCGACCGCCCCGACCATGTGCGCGGACGACTTCAGGGAGGCCACCTCCGCGTCGGTCTCGTCCGCCGCTCCGGCTCCCTCGGCGACGAGGTCCCGCAGCGTGCAGGTCTGCACACCCTCCTCCCCGAGGCTGGGGAGGACATCGGCCACGTACGCCAGATAGGGCTGGTGCGGGCCGACGAACAGCACTCCGCCCCGACGGTGACCGAGACGGGGGTCGGAGTAGAGGAGGTAGGCGGACCGGTGCAGGGCGACGACCGTCTTGCCCGTGCCAGGACCGCCGTCGACGACGAGCGCGCCCCGGGATCCCGCGCGGATGATCGCGTCCTGGTCGGCCTGGATGGTGGTGAGCACGTCCCGCATCCGGCTGGAGCGGGTGCTGCCCAGACTGGCGACGAACGCCGAGTGGTCGTCGAGCGCCGCATGTCCTTCGAGGCCGTCGGCGGTGAACACCTCGTCCCAGTAGTCGCTGATCCGGCCCCGGGTCCAGCGGTACCTGCGACGGCTCGCCAGCCCCAGCGGGTTGGCGTGGGTCGCCGCGAAGAACGGCTCGGCCGCGGGGGAGCGCCAGTCGATCAGCAGCCGTCGCCCGGCGTTGTCGGTGAGGCCGAGCCGTCCGATGTACAGCGGCTCGGGGTCGTCCGCACCGACGACGTGACCGAGGCAGAGGTCCAGGCCGAAGCGGCGCAGGGCGCGCAGCCGAGCGGTCAGCCGGTGGATCTCCGCGTCACGCTCCATCGCCTCCCTGCCGATGCCTCCCGGTGCCTTGCGCTCGGCGTCCAGCCGGTCGGACAGTTCGGTGATCGCCTCGTCGAGGCTCTCCGCGATGGCCGCGAAGTGTCTCTCGTCGCCGCCGATCAGCAGCGGATCGGCCTTGGGGGAGAGATGGTCGGGAAGGTCGAACGCGCTAGTGAGCAAAGAGTCCATGTCACCGGCTCCTCCCGGTTCGACGTCACCGCGCGGACCGTCGAGCGGCAAAAACGCACGCACTTCGTGAATCACCTTTTTCCGCAGTTACTCGCCTTGAGTGCGAGATTCTGCAGCAGAACGGGGGCCTTGCCGCAAGCCCCCCGGTGTGCTATAAGTTGAGAGTGGCGAGGAGTGGTCATACCTGCTTGCCCTCATCACCCGCCGCCAGGAAGGGCCTCAGCAGCCCGAGCAGTTCGTCGGGGCGATGCAGCGGAATGATGTGGCCGCAGTCCTCGACGACATGGCCCACCAGATCATCCGCCACAGGCCGTAGCTGCTGTTCCAGCGCTCTGCCCACCGGCCGGGCGCCGATGGCCAGGGTGGGGACGGTCAACCGCGCCGTACGGACGGCCTCCTGCACCTGCCGGGCGCTCGTGGGCAGTGCGCGATAGTACGAGAAGGCGCAGCGCAGGGCCTCGGCGCCGGTGTACGCGTCCACGAAGGCGTCCCGGAGAGCGGGGCGCACGCCCTGTCCGAGTGTCCCGGCGTCGAGGAACCAGTCGATGTACTCGCCCTCGTGCCCGGTCAGCACGGATTCCGCGAGGCCGGGTGCCGAGTGGAAGCCGAACCACCACGGTGCTCCGTGGGCGAGGAACTCCTCGGCACCCGGCAGCGTGCCCAACAGCGACTCCATGAGTACGAGTTGCCGGACGAGACCGGGACGGCGCATGGCGAGCAGAAAGGCAGGCGGGGTACCCGCGTCGATACCGATCACCGCCGCTGAACTGACCCCTAGGGCGTCGAGAATGGCCTCGGCGTCGGTCGCGAGCGTCCCGGCGTCGTACCCGCTCTCCTCCCGCGCGCTCGCACCGAATCCTCGGAGATCCGGTGCGATCACCCGATAGCGGCCGGCCAGCTCGGGGAGGACGTCGGTCCACAGCTGCCAGGTGTGCGGGAAGCCGTGGAGCAGCAGGACGGCCGGGCCCTCACCGGCCAGGGCCACGTTGAGGTCGACGCCGTTGGCGGTGATCCGCCGGAGTTCCACGGCGGGCCGGTCATGACTGGGCGGTGCGGACGGGCTAGGCGGTGCGGACGGGCTGGGCGGGCTGGACGTACGGCTCGATGTGGCGGGCACGTGGACCTCTCGGGGGGGGGTTACCAATGGTGACAACAAAACGATAGGTGCGTAGGGTGAGAGATCCAAGACCGCACTTCTTCGACAGGTGGTGAGCCCGAGGTGACCCCTCCGTCCGTGCCCGCGTCCCCGTCCGCGCCCGTGTCCGGGACCGAGCCAGGTCGGGGAGACCTGTTCTCCCCGCAGTGTCCGACCCGCCGACTGCTCGACCGGATCGGCACCAAGTGGACGTCGATGGCCGTCAAGGTGCTGGCGGAGGCCTCTCCGGACGAGGTGCGCTTCGCCGAGCTGCAGCGCAGGATGGCCGGCGTCTCACAGAAGATGCTCTCGGTCACGCTGCAGAACATGGCCCGCGACGGCCTGGTCAGCCGCCGGGTGGAACCGACGGTGCCGCCCCGGGTGCACTACCGGTTGACGCCGCTGGGCCTCTCGCTGGAAGGGCCGCTGGCCATGGTCCGCGCCTGGGCCGAGGAACACATGGCGGAGATCGACCTCGCCAACCGGCGCAGCGAGGAAGCCTCCGCGGCCGGCTGAGGCGACCAGGGGCGGGGTCGTCCGCGATCCCTGACGACCCCGGGCAACCCCTGACGACTCCGACGACCCCTGACGGCCCTGTCAGGCGGACCGCAGCTCGAACCAGTCGAAGGCCGCGCTGCCCTGGGTGGCGTACATGCCGAGGACGCGGCCCGTGAAGCCTCCGGCGACCTCGGTGGTGAGGTAGCGGCCGTCGAGTTCGGCGAGGACTTCGAATGCGCCACCGTCCGTCTCGTACCCCAGGCGGAGGGTGTCGGGGCCGCCCGCGCGCAGGCCGGGCGGGGGAGGTGCCGCCGGGTCGCGGGAGGTGACCGTGGGCGGCAGGACGTCGGAGGTGGTGATGTCGATGCGCAGCCTCAACGGACCTGCGGGCACGGCCCGTTCGGTGATCGACCGGCTCAGCGGGCCGATCCTGGCGACCGCGCGGACCGTGCCGTCGGCCACCTCCACCTCGTAGTGGTGTGCCTCGTCCAGGCGTACCGCGAGCCCGCCCCGGCCGCCGTCGGAGACCTCGATGAGCGTGCGCGCGGTGCAGTCGGGGTCGCGCTGCCGGCGTCCGACGAAGAGCGCGCCCGGTGTGTCGAGACTGTCCGCGCTGGCGTGCAGGGTCAGATGGCCCGGGCGTTCGTCGAGCCGTACGGCCTCCGGGTCGTTCCGTCGCAGTGACACCCAGCACGGCGCGAGCGCGGGGGAGTCGAAGTCGTCGCGGTCCGCCTCCCGCGGCCAGGGATGAGGGGTGAGCGCCGGAGCCTGCGCACGCGGTTCCAGCGGTCCGGGCAGTGGCCAGCCGTCCTCCCACCGCACCGGCGCCAGGAACGTCTCCCGGCCCATGCCGTGGTACATCGGCGTGTCACCGCGGGGCCTGGTGCCCAGCAGCACCATCCACCAGGTGCCGTCCTGCGCCTCCACCAGATCGCCGTGGCCGGTGTTCTGCACCGGATGGTTCGTACTGCGATGGGACAGGACGGGGTTGGCCGGATGCGCTTCGAAAGGGCCCGGCAGCGTACGGGACCTGGCCACCGACAGGGCGTGACCGCGCTCGGTGCCGCCCTCCGACAGCAGCAGGTACCACCAGTCGCCGATCCGGTAGAGGTGCGGGCCCTCGGGGTACTGCAGTCCGCTGCCCGACCACATCGGGACGGGATCGCCCCGCAGCTCGCCGGACTTCGGGTCGATGCGTACGCCGTGGATCCCGCCGTCCGAGAACACGCACCAGCAGGTTCCGTCCTCCTCCCAGGCCAGGTCCGGGTCGATGCCCGGAACGTCGACCCGCACCGGATCCGACCAGGGCCCCGCCGGGTTCTCGGCGGTCACGAGAATGTTGCCCGCCCCGGCGACCACGGTCGTGATCAGCCAGAACAGTCCGTCGTGATGGCGCAGCGTGGGCGCGTACACCCCTGTGGAGGCGGCGGCCGTGTCGGGCAGCGCCAGCTGCGACGGCCGGTCCAGCGCATGCCCGATCAGCCGCCAGTGCACCAGGTCACGGCTGTGCCACAGGGGTACGCCGGGTACGTACTCGAAACTGGACGTCGCCAGGTAGTAGTCGTCGCCGACCCGGCAGATGCTGGGGTCGGGGCTGAAGCCGGGTATGACGGGATTGTCGAAGTACGTCATGTCCGTCCCTGAGGAGTGCGGCCGGGCGAGTGCCCTCGGGAGCCTATGTCGAAGCGCTTCCGCAAGCACCGCCCTTCCCGGAAAGGCCGTCGAGGTGCGCGGCCCTTCAGGAACGCGGGGAACGGCGCGCCCAGCCACGACGGACTCGCACGTCTGCGACTGGGCCTGGTGTCAGTGGCCGGGCTGTGGTCGTCACGTCCATGGGCATCGGCCTTTCCGGGAATGCCGCCAGGGTGCGCGGCCCTTCAGGGGCGCGGGGAACGGCGCGCCCAGCCACGACGGACCCGCACATCCGCGACTCCGCCCGGCGCCGGTCGCCGGGCGGAGTCGTCGCGTCCACCGGCCCGGCCCGCTGGGCGACCCGCCGGACGGACGCCGCGTGACCTCAGGACGCCGCGTTCATCAGATCGAGAGCACTCTGCTGCCGCGCGGCATCCGTCTTGTCCAGCGGCCCGTACCAGCGCAGACCGTACTGGTCGAGCGGATTGCGGTCGGCCGCGTACGCCTGGGCGGCCTGCTTCTTGAGGTACGCGGTGTACGGCCGGTCGGAAAGCGCAGCGTTCAGCTTCGCCAGGCCGCGTACGTCGGCGCCCTTGAACGACGCTCCGTCCGCGCCGCAGTCACCCGACTCGCAGGGGTCCCTGAGGATGCCGGCCGAGGTGTTGAGCTTGCCGGAGACGGTGTTGGCGTCGGCGATCCGGCGGGCGGCGGCGAGCACCGAGGAGTCACCCGTGGCCTTGTGCAACTCCACCAGGCCGCCGACGAGTTGGCCCTGGTTGTAGGACCAGACCGTGCTGTCGCCGACCTTGCAGGTGCTCATGCTGAGGCCGTCGCTCACCGTCTGATCGGCGTTGATCATCCCGGTCCCCTGGAACCAGCTCCAGTCCGCCTTCGCGCGCTGAAGGTAGGTGGTGTCGCCCGGGATGCGGTTGTGCAGGGCCGCGTTCAGCTCGATGTACAGGGAGTTGGGGATGGCGTTCTTCACCGTCTTCGCGGTGCTCCACCACACCCCGCCGCCGCAGGTGCTGTCCCAGTAGGAGGCCATGTGGTCCGCGTCGGCCCGTGCCGTGGCCAGATAGCGGGGATCGCCGGTGAGGTCGTACGCCGCGATCCAGGTCAGGCCCCACCAGCCGGTGTCGTCGATGTAGTCGTTGCGGAACTGCCCGTCGGCCGCGCCCAGTTGCAGGTCGTAGGTGCGGCCGACGGCGTACGCGTAGCTCTGCATGCCGGTGACCCGGATGTTGTCGATGATCGCGTGCAGCGCGTTGGCGGAGTTCCACCAGCCGGTGGTGTCGAACAGGCCGGTGCCGTAGTTGTAGAACTGCATCTGCGCGGTGGCCGCCGCGGTGCGCCGCTCACCGGCGTTCCAGGTGGACCGGGCCCACGGTGTGCACACGATGTCGGTCCGGTCGGCGGCCTTGCCGCAGGCGCGCAGCGCGCCGACGCCGTGGCCCGCCCAGTCGTCGACGTTGTACATCAGCGTCCGCCAGCCGGTCTGGCCCGCCGGGATCTTCGTGGCGCCGAGACGGCTGTTCGAGGCCCAGGTCCGGCCGCCGTCGTAGGAGCGGTCCAGCCACACCTCGTCCCCGGGGCTGCCGTTGCCGACGGAGGCCCAGCCCATGGCGTCGGCGTCGTTGAAGTGCAGCTCGAACGTCCGGGAGAAGAGCGTGGCGGTGACGGGTCTGCGGTCCTGCCCGCTGAGGGCCGGGTCCCGCGCGTCGCAGTACTTGTTGCACACGGTCGCCGCGGGGGCCACGGCCGTCCCGGAGGCCGCGACGGAGGCGGGGGCGGCCTGGATCAACAGGGCCGACATCGTTGTCAGAGCAAGGGCGAGGGCTGCGAGTGGCGATCGTCTGGCGCGCATGGATGAACTCCCGAAGGCTTGCCGAACACTGCGGTGGGGGCACAGGGGCTGGTCCTTGGAAAGGCTCGGCGTGGACGTTAACCGGAACCGGTTGACGGGTCAATGGCCCGGTTGAATCTTCATGTTCGACCGCTCCCCGCGGAAGAGCCCGTCGCGCGAAGAAGTCGTGTCACACCCCTTGACCGTTGCGGTGGAAGCACACCACAGTTCTGGCTAATGCGCATTACTTATACGCATTAGCAAGCTGGTGTCGGCCCTCCGCGGCCGGGTGAGGAGCATGGTGGAGCAGCCCAGGAAGGGACCCAGGCGTGGGCGGACCCCCGCGGCGACCGGACGTACGTCCCGGCCGCGGCAGGCGGAGGTCGCCCGGCTGGCCGGAGTGTCCCAGGCCACGGTGTCGCTCGTGCTGTCGGCGAAGGCACAGGGTTCGGCGATCTCGGACGAGACACGGCAGCGGGTGCTCGACGCGGCCCGCAGCCTCGGCTACGTACCGGACCCGGCGGCCCAGCGGCTGGCGGCGGCGCGCAACAACCTGCTCGGCGTCTACAGTTTCACGTCCACCTTCCCGACGGACGTGGAGCACTCGTACTACCCCTTCCTCGTCGGGGTGGAGCGGGAGGCCGCCGCGCGCGGGTACGACCTGGTGCTGTTCACGGGGTCGAGTTCCGGCGGTGCCAAGGCGGCCGGACCCGAGGCGCTCAACCGGGTCCGGCTCGCGGACGGCTGTCTGTTCCTCGGCCGCCATGTGCCGATCGCCGAGCTGAAAAGGATGGTCGCCGACGGGTTCCCGGTGGTGCACCTCGGCCGCCGCGAGGAGCTGGAGGGACTGTCCTGGGTCGGCGCCGACTACGTGAGCGCCAGCAGCGAAGTGGTCCGGCACCTGGCGTCCTTGGGGCACCGCCGCATCGTCCTGGTCCGTGAGGACGACGACGCGCCCGCCTCCACCGACCGTCAACAGGGCTTCCTGGAAGGGCTGGAGGCGGCCGGACTGCCCGGCGGGTCCGAGGCCGTCTTCCGCTGCGCCGACCCCCGGCGCGACGTCACCCCCGAACGGCTGCGGAGCTGGCTCGCCGAGGGCGTCACCGCCTTCGTCGCGGAGGAGACCGACACCGGGGGAGCCTGGCGGGCCCTGCGCAGCGCCGCCGACGAGGCCGGCCTCACCTGCCCGGGTGACCTGTCCCTCGCGCTCCTCGGCAGCCCGCCGTCCGACCTCGCCGGGGACCCGCAGCCCACCGGATTCGACGTCCCACGGCACCAGTTGGGCGCCGCGGCGGTCCGCATGCTCGCCGCACTCGTGGCGGGGGAGGCGGCCGAAGAACCCCTGGTCGCCTGCGCCTTCCGGGCCGGTGCGACCACCGGGAGCCCGCCCGAGCGGCCCTGACACCGGTGCGCGTCGCACGAGATCAACCAGCAAACGAGACCAGCAAACGAGACCAGCAGACGAATCACCGGCCGCACCAGCGGACGAACCACGGCTGAATCAGCAGCTGAACCACCAGCAAGGAGAAGCGTGACACCGAAAGCCGACATCCTCATCGTGGGCGGCGGACTCGGCGGCGTGGCCGCCGCGCTGGCGGCCTGCCGCGCCGGACGCACCGTCGTGCTCACCGAGGAGACCGACTGGCTCGGCGGACAGCTCACGTCGCAGGCCGTGCCGCCCGACGAGCACCCCTGGGTCGAGCAGTTCGGCACCACCGCCTCGTACCGCCGACTGCGCGAAGGCATCCGGCAGTTCTACCGGCAGTGGTACCCGCTGCGCGCCGAGGCACTGGCCCTCACGGACCTCAACCCGGGCGCCGGACGCGTGAGCAAGCTCTGCCACGAGCCGCGCGTCGCGCTCGCCGTCATCGAGGCGATGCTCGCGCCCCACCGGGCCGCCGGCCGACTCAAGGTCCTCACCGACCACCGGCCCGTCGCGGCCGAGGCCGACAACGATGTCGTACGGTCCGTGACGCTGCAGCACCGCCAGGACGGCGGCCGACAGGTCACCGTCTCCGCCCGGTACGTGATCGACGCGACCGAGACCGGTGAACTCCTCGACCTCGCGGGTGTCGAGCACGTCACCGGGGCCGAGGCGCGGTCCGAGTACGACGAACCGCATGCCCCCGACGAGGCCCAGCCGCTCAACCAGCAGGGCATCACCGTGTGTTTCGCGCTCTCCCACCACGAGGGCGAGGACCACACCGTCGAGCGGCCCGCCGACCACGACTTCTGGCGGGCGTACCGGCCCGACTTCTGGCCCGGACCGCTGCTGGGCTTCCAGGCACCGGACCCGCGTTCCCTGGAGTCCGTACCGCGGACGTTCGAGCCCAATCCGGAGCTGGACCCGCTCGCCGTGAGCGCCGACCAGAGCGCGGACGCCGGTGACAAGGAACTGTGGGGCTTCCGCCGCATCCTGGCGCGCAAACTGCACACCCCCGGTGCCTTCGACTCCGACATCACGCTCGTCAACTGGCCGCTCAACGACTACTGGCTGAAGCCGCTCGTCGGGGCGGGCGCGGAGACCGGAGCCGAAGCGGTCGCCGGAGCACGGCAGTTGTCGCTGTCGGTCCTGTACTGGCTGCAGACCGAGGCGCCCCGCCAGGACGGCGGCACCGGATTCCCGGGCCTGCGCCCGCGCCCGGACGTGACCGGCACCCCGGACGGCCTCGCGAAGGCGCCGTACGTCCGTGAGTCCCGCCGCATCAAGGCCGTCACCACCGTCACCGAGCACGACGTGGCGATCGACCTGGTCGGACCCTACGGCGGCACCAGGTACCGGGACTCCGTCGGAGTCGGCAACTACCGCATCGACCTGCATCCCTCGACCGGCGGCGACAACTACATCGACATCGGCTCGGTGCCCTTCGAGATCCCGCTGGGCGCACTCGTGCCGAGGCGGGTCCGCAATCTGCTGCCCGCCGGCAAGAACATCGGCACCACCCACATCACCAACGGCTGCTACCGGCTCCACCCCGTCGAGTGGAACATCGGCGAGGTCGCCGGCGCGCTCGCCGCCCACTGCCTCGCCGAGGACGTCGAACCCCACCAGGTGCAGGCCGAGGACAAGCGGTTCGAGGAGTTCGCCCGCGGCCTCGACCGGGCCGGCGTACAGCGCCACTGGCCCGACGTACGGGGCTACTGAGATCGAGGGGAGGGCCGGACCGGCTGCTAGGCCCTGTCGTCAAATTCCCGCCTGCCGGGCGACGCCTGGCACGCTCCCCCAGCCTCCGGCCGGGGGGACCCCCACTCGCTGCACCGGGCG
>NZ_JBHXTO010000149.1:0-8911 GCF_042677425.1 Streptomyces sp. NPDC127119
CAGTCTTTTGTCCTGAGGCGCACGGCGAACGGCGCAGGCCCTCGTCTCTCAGGGGCGCGGGGAACTGCGCAGTCTTTTGGTTTTTAGGGGCGCGGGGAACTGCGCGGCCAGCCCCCACCGGCGCTCGGGCAAATGACAACCCCCCTTCACGCGCCGGCAGCCGCCACAGGGCTTGACTGCTCCCGGACAGCTGCGCGACATTGAAGCCCGGCATCCGGCGCTTCAGGGGGCAAGTCGCCCATGCAGACCATAGGTATCAAGTCATCATCATCGGACCCGCCCGACCCGGACGGCGACGAGCGGTTACGGCAGGCGCGAACCCCGGAAAGGGACCTGCTCCCCCTGCTCGCGGGAGCGGCCACCACGATCGCCGGTGTGGGCGCCGTACTGGCCCTCGCCGACATCGACTCCCCCCTGCGCGCCCCCTTCACGCTCTTCTTCCTGCTCGCCGCCCCCGCCGCCGCCGTGGCGATCGCCCTGCGGAACCTGGAACCGGTCGGCCGCGTCCTGGCGTCCCTGTCGGCAGCGACAGCTGTCAATCTTCTGGTCGCCCAGGGCATGCTCGCCGTGCACCGGTGGTCGGTCCCGGGCGGAATCGCGGCCGTGGCCGCACTCAGTTCCCTCATTCTCCTGCTGGTCCTGGTACGGCGGCTGCGCGGCCGTACGGCGAGAAGACGGGCTTCCTGACGTGGACGACGTGGATGACGTGGACATCAGCGTGTACCGCCCCGGTGAACTGACCTCCGCCGACCGGTCGGCGTGGACGGCCTTCCAGTCGAAGGCCCATCTGCACGACACACCGGAGCTCGCGAACCCGTTCCTGTCCCCGGAGTTCACGCTGGCCGTGGGCCGCTGCCGGCGCGGTGTACGGATCGCGGTCATCAGGGAGAACGGCGAACCCGCCGCGTTCTTCCCCTTCCACACCACCGCCGCGGGCGTCGGCCGGGCGATCGGCCTGGGCATCTCGGACTGCCAGGGGCTGGTCCACCGCCCCGGTTTCACCTGGGACGCCCGCGAGCTGCTGCGGGCCTGCGGGCTCTCCGTGTGGGAGTTCGACCATCTGGCGGGAGGGCAGGCGCCGTTCGAGGCCGGAGCCTCCGGCGCCTTCCCGTCCCCCGTCATCGACGTCGACCGCGGGTACGAGGCGTATCTGACCCGACTGCGCGCCCGGTCACCCAAGTTCACCCGGACCACGCTCGCCAAGGAACGCAGGCTGGGCCGCGACCACCCGGACGTGCGGTACGTGCACGACGAGCGCGACCCCGAGGTGCTGAGCACGCTGATGCGCTGGAAGTCGGCGCAGTACCGCAGGACCGGGCGCAGCGACCGCTTCGCGCAGGACTGGATCGCCCGGCTGGCGCAGCAGCTCTTCCACAGTCGTTCCGAGTCGTTCGCCGGGCTCCTGTCGGTGCTCTACGCCGACGGCCGGCCGGTCGCCGCGCACTTCGGACTGCGTTCCGAACGGGTGCTGGCGTGCTGGTTCCCCGCGTACGACCCGGAGTTCTCGAAATACTCCCCGGGCTTGATCCTGCATTTACGCATGGCCGAGGCGGCTGCCGCCGACGGCATCGCCTATCTGGATCTCGGCCGGGGCCAGAAGGAATACAAGGACTCCTTGAAGACACGGGAACTCACCGTGTCCGAAGGGTGGGTTGCGCGCCGCCATCCCGTGGCGTTCGGACACCGGGCGCGACGCGCCCCCGTCCGCGCTCTGCGCAATGCGGTGCTGGGGAGGCCGGAGTTGTTCGAGCCGGCCGACAAAATGCTCAAACGGATGGGGAAGATCCGTTCGGGCGGTTGAGTAACGGCCAAACCAACAAAAACGTGAGGCCATGTTCCAGGTCTTGCCATAGCGTCTCAATCATCAATACCGTCGTACATCTCACCCGCATCGGTCCATCAGTGCATATGCGATCTAGGGGAGGGCTCAAGATCGCGACGAGGGCCCGGCGCGGGGCGCGGTAGGGGGGTGCCGTGCTCGGTGACCGCACTTGTGCCGAGCACTGCCGCGAGACCGACCCAGACAGTCGGCCAGTTATGCCAGCTCACCCGGCATGGACGGAGCTCTATTTCGGCATGCCGTGAGTGAGAAACCCCCCTTTCGAACCGGACAAAGAACCGGACCGCCCAGGGGCGGGCGGTCCACCGGACGAGAGGGACCAGACTCAATGACTTCTTTTCTGCGCCCGGCGGATTCGGGAAAAGATCAGATCAAAGATCAGATCCAGAATGAGATTCAAGGTCAGTTTCAGGGTCAGATCACTGCCAGCACCTATCGGCCCATATCAACTCACCTGGCCATAGCGCCTCCGGTGAGCATCGTGATTCCCGCCATGAACGAGGCGGAGAATCTTCCGTTCGTCTTCAAGACGCTTCCGCGGTGGATTCACGAAGTGGTGCTCGTCGACGGGAATTCCACCGACGACACCGTGGCGGTCGCCCGCGAACTGTGGCCCGACGTCAAGGTCGTCGGGCAGCGGGGGAAGGGCAAGGGCGACGCCCTGATCACCGGTTTCGAGGCGTGCACCGGCGACATCATCGTGATGGTCGACGCGGACGGCTCGGCCGACGGTCACGAGATCGTCAGTTACGTCTCCGCGCTGGTCTCCGGGGCCGACTTCGCGAAAGGTTCGCGGTTCGCCAACGGCGGCGGCACGGACGACATGACACCGATCCGCAAGCTCGGCAACTGGGCACTGTGCACGGTCGTCAACCGTAAGTTCGGCGCGCGCTACACCGATCTCTGCTACGGATACAACGCGTTCTGGCGGCACTGCCTGGACAAGATCGACCTCGACTGCACGGGCTTCGAGGTGGAGACCCTGATGAACATCCGGGTGGTCAAGGCGGGGCTGAAGGTCCAGGAGATACCGAGCCACGAGTACGTACGCATCCACGGCGCGAGCAATCTGCGGGCCGTACGGGACGGGCTGCGGGTGCTCAAGGTGATCCTCAAGGAGCGCTCCAACCGGCGGTCGCTGCGCCGCCGCCCGCACGCGGTCACGCTCAACTCCGGTGCGGGAGAGACGTCTTGAGCGCTCCGGACATCTCAGTGGTGATCTGCGTCTACACCGAGGACCGCTGGGAGGACATTCTCTCGGCGGTCGCCTCGGTGCGGGCGCAGTCCCGGCCCGCACGGGAGACCCTGCTGGTCGTCGATCACAACCAGGCGCTCCTGGACCGGCTGTCCAAGGAGTACAAGGAGTACGGGGAACACGCGGCGCACGAGGGGACCGGGGCGGTGCGGGTGCTCGCCAACGCGGGCCCCCGTGGCCTGTCCGCGGGCCGCAACACCGGTATCGCCGCCTCCCGCGGCGACGTCATCGCCTTCCTCGACGACGACGCGGTGGCCGAGCGCGACTGGCTCCGCCACTTCGCCGAGGGGTACGCGGATCCGCGGGTGATGGCGGTCGGCGGACGGACGATGCCGATCTGGGCGTCGGGCCGCCGGCCCGTCTGGTTCCCCGCGGAGTTCGACTGGGTGGTGGGCTGCACGTACAGGGGTCTGCCGCCCGGCCGGGTCAGGGTGCGCAACGTGCTCGGCGGCAACGCCTCGTTCCGCCGTACGGCCTTCGACGCTGCGGGCGGTTTCGCGACCGGTATCGGGCGCGACGGCGACAGGCGCCCACTGGGCTGCGAGGAGACGGAGCTGTGCATCCGGCTCACCCGGGCCCGGCCGGACGCCGTCCTGCTGATCGACGACCGGGCGGTGATCCACCACCGGGTGCCCGAGGCCCGCGAGCACTTCGCGTACTTCCGCACCCGTACGTACGCCGAAGGTCTGTCCAAGGCCCTGGTCGCCCGGAGCGTCGGCGCGGGCAAGGGACTTGAGTCGGAGCGCCGCTACACCACACGCGTACTGCCCGCCGGAGTCGCGCGCGGGCTGCGCGACGCCCTGCTCGCCCGCCCCGGCGGCGCGGGCCGGGCCGCCGCCATCGTCGCCGGAGTCGTGACGGCGGCGGGCGGGTACGCACTCGGGAGCGTCCGGGCGCGCAGGGGCGAAGCCACGTTCTCCGCGCTCCCGATCGAGCGGAACGAGGGGGCCGAACCATGAGTGGATCACCCGAGCCACGCGTGCCGATCCTCATGTACCACGCGGTGGCGAAGGCGCCGAACGACGCCACCCGCACGCTGTCCGTGACGCCCGAGGCGTTCGCCGAGCAGATGGCGCTGCTGCGCGGCTCGGGCTTCACCCCGGTCGACACCGCACTGCTCGCCGGGAGTTGGCGGGACTCGGCACCGCTGCCGGAACGACCCGTGCTGATCACCTTCGACGACGGCTACGTGGGCGTGCACCGGCACGCCCTGCCCGTGCTCACCCGGCACGGCTTCGCGGCCACGCTGTTCGTGTCGACGGGCTGGCTGCGCGGGGAGTACGACACCGGGGGCGGCCTCGACGTCATGCTCGACTGGGACCAGGTGCGCGAACTGGCCTCCTCCGGCGTCGAGATCGGCGGCCACAGCCATACGCATCCGCAGCTGGACCAGCTGCCCGACGACGCCCTGCGCTACGAACTGCGGCACTGCCGGGAGATCATCGCCGCCGAACTGGGCGTGCTCCCGGCCTCGTTCGCGTACCCGTACGGCTACTCCAGCCGCCGGGTGCGCCGGGCCGTGCGCGAGGCGGGCTTCACCCAGTCGCTCGCCGTGGGCAACGCCCTCGCGCGCCGCCGCCAGGGACCGTACGCGCTGCGGCGGGTCACCGTGCGCCGCAGCACCGGGATCGAGGAGTTCGAGCGGCTCGTCGAGGGCCGCGCGATCACCCGTATCTTCGCCAGGGACCGTGCCCTCACCAAGGGGTACTCCATGGTCCGCAGAGCACGACAGGTTCGCCGGAAGGCCATCCGTTCCCGTGTCTGACACGACCACGGCCGAAGCCGCCACCCCCGCGCCCGATCCACCCGAACGGTCCGGGCGGCGCCTGCGCCTGCCCGGACTCGGTCCGTCGTCCGGAGGCAGCCAGCTGTTCCGGAACGCCTACGCCCTGATGCTGAACACCGGTATCTCGGCCGTCCTCGGGCTCGGCTTCTGGCTGGCCGCCGCCCGGTACTACTCGGAGTCCGCGGTCGGGCAGGGATCCGCCGCGATCGCCGCGATGAAACTCCTCGCGGGCCTCACCGCCGTGACGCTGACGGGCGCCCTCGCCCGGTTCATCCCGGTGGCGGGCCGCGGCACCGGACGGCTCATCCTCCGTACCTACCTGGGCAGTTCGGTGGTCGTGGCGCTGGCCGCGGGCGTCTTCCTGCTCACGCTGGGGCTCTGGGGATCCTCGTACCGCTTCCTGCACGACCCGCTCATCGGGCTCTGTTTCGTCCTGTCGGTCGTCGCCTGGTCGGTGCTGACCCTCCAGGACGGGGTGCTGACAGGGCTGCGGAGCGCGCTGTGGGTGCCGGTCGGCAACACCGTGTTCTCGGCGGTGAAGCTGGCGCTGCTCGTGGCGTTCGCCTCGGCGATCCCGACCATGGGTGTCTTCGTGTCGTGGGTCGCGGCCATCGCGGTGTCCGTGCTGCCGCTGGGCTGGCTGGTGTTCCGGCGGCTGGTCCCCCGGCATGTGAAGGCGACCGCGGAGGGCGCCGAGCCGCCCACCCTGCGGGAGATCGGACGGTTCCTGGCCGGCGACTACACGGGCTCGCTGTTCTCGCTCGCCGTCGTCTACCTCGTCCCGGTGATCGTCGCCTCGCAGGTCAGCTCCGCCGACAACGCGTACTTCTACATCACCACCACCATCGGCGGCACGGTCAACCTGCTCGCCATCAACATGGGCGCCTCGCTGACCGTCGAGGGCTCGCACGACCCGGCACGGCTCGCCGCGAACACCCGGGCGGCGCTGCGCCGGATGGCACGGATCATGCTGCCGGTGGCCGGGGTGCTGTTCTTCGGGGCGCCCTGGATCCTCGGTGTGTTCGGCCAGGGATACGCGGACGCGGCGACCCCGTTGCTGCGCTGGTTCGCGGTCGGCGCGGTGCTGCGGGTCGTCATGGAGACGTACTTCGCGGTGCTGCGCGCCCAGAGCCGCACCGCCGGACTCGCCTGGCTGCAGGGCCTGTTGTGCGTCCTGGTCCTCGGCCTGACGGTGATCCTGCTGCCCCGCATGGGGCTGACCGGCGCGGGTGTCGCGGAGATCTCCAGCCTCGCGGTGATCGTGATGCTCGCCGCTCCCCGGCTGTACCGGATCGTCATGACCGCGCCGCCCGAGGAAGCTCCCCGGGACACGGCGTCCGACGGCGACCTGGCGGACCTGGGCGCCCGCGAGGTGCCCGGTCCGCATCAGAGCGGCTCGGACAAGGACGGCTCCGAGCAGGACGGGCCCAGGGAGGCCGGGCCGAGGAAGGCCGGGCCGAGGAAGGGGCGCGGTCCGGCCTGGGCGCAGCGCCTGGACACGGACACGCTGGCGCTCGGTGTGCAGCTCGACTTCGACCACCTGGAGCGACGGCCGGACGTACGGCCCGGTCCCGGGACACCGCCCGCCGGCATACCCGCGGTCGACCGGCCGAGCCGCCCCTCGGGGCCCCGGCCGGACCACCGGCCGACCTGGGCGCTGAAAACGCCCCGGACTCCCCCGCAACCGCCACCCTCACTACCGGAGTTGGGTCTGCCGGTCGAGCGGCGGGAACCGGGCTCGGAGACCTCCCTCAGCCCGTCCGAGATCGAGGTGGACGCCCCCTTCGACCCACCGGTCGGCGGCTTCGCCGAGGAACCGGAGGGCGTACGCGAGGCAGAGGCGTCCGGCACGGGCGGCGCGTCCGGAGCCGTACGGGAGGCGGACGGGACCGGACCGGCGGAGCCGCCGGCCGCCGGGTGGCGGCGGCTGCGGCCGACCCGCCTCGGAGTACTGCTTTTCTCGCTGCTGACGGCCGCGCTCGTCCTGTACTGGGTGCCGGTGTCCGGGCTCGGGGAACGCGACCTCGACCGGATGGACGGGCTCGGCCTGATCTCCGTCCTGCCCACACCGACCCTGCTCGGGGCCGGACTGCTGGTCCTGGTGTTCGCCTCGCTGCTCTGGCTGGGGCGCGAGCACAAGGCACTGCTCATGGTCACCCTGCTGGCCACCGTGGTGTCGCTGCACGCGCTGCCCGCCGTGATCGAGACCGAACCGCGGTTCGCGACGGCGTGGCAGCACCTGGGCTTCATCGACTACATCGACCGGACCGGCTCGGCCGTGCCCGACCTGGACGCCCGCTGGAGCTGGCCGGGCTTCTTCGCGGCGGCCACGTTCCTGTCCAAGGCATGCGGGGTCGACGATCTCACCGAGGTCATCCGCTGGTGGCCGACGGCCATGCAACTCCTCTACCTGGCACCGCTGTTCCTGCTCGTACGCCATATGCGGGCGAGCTGGCGCGCCCAGTGGACCGGCATCTGGATCTTCGTGCTCAGCGGCTGGGTGGGCCAGGACTACTTCTCCCCGCAGGGCTTCACCTACCTCCTCTACCTCGTCTTCGTGGCGATCCTCCTGGTGTGGTTCCGGGCGCCACGGGTGCTGTGGACGAGGATGCGGCCCGGCGAACTGGAGGTCGAGCCCACCGGCCGGCGCGAACGGGCCGTGCTGCTCCTGGTGCTGATCGGTCTGTTCATGGCGACCGTGCCGGCCCACCAGCTGACACCGTTCGTGATGCTGGGCGTCCTCGCGGTCCTCGTCCTGATCGGCCGCTCCGAACTGCGGGGCCTGCCGATCCTGTTCGCCGTCGTGGTCAGCGTATGGATCGGCTTCCTCGCCGAGCCGTACTGGTCGGGACACTTCGGCGAGCTGTTCGGCGGGGTGGGCGGAGTCGGCGACAACGTCTCGTCCTCGGTCTCCGGCCGTATCGGCGAGGGCAGTTCGTCCCACAAACTCGTCCTCTACGCGCGTGTGGCGCTGGCCGGTGGCGTGCTCGCGCTGGCCTGCTGGGGCTGGTGGCGCCGCCGCGACCACAAGTACCGCGAACGGTCGCTGCTCGTCCTCACCTTCGTCCCGTTCCTCGGCTTCGGCCTGCAGTCGTACGGCGGCGAGATGGCGCTGCGCGTCTTCATGTTCGCCCTGCCGGGCGCGGCCCTGCTCGCCGGACTCGCGCTCTTCCCGCGTACCGGCGTCACCGCGGACGAACGGGACAAGGACCGCGTGAGCCTCGCACCGCTCGCCGCGCTGATGGCGGGCCTCGTCCTGATGAGCGGCTTCCTGGTGGCCCGCTGGGGCAACGAGCCGTTCGAGCGGATCAGGCCGGGCGAGGTCGCCGCCATGGAGTACGTGTACGCCCACGACAGGCCCACGACACGGGTGCTGTGGCTGAGCAACGACACGGTGAACAACGTGACGCCCGCGATGCCGTGGGGCGCACGGGACATGGAGAAGGTGAACTACGTACCGACGCTCGCACCCGCCGATCCTGTGCTGGTGTCGAGCCTGGTCAAGTCGCTCAAGGACGCGGGCCCGAACTCGTACCTCATGATCAACCGCAGTCAGGTGACGTACCTGCAGCTGGACATCGGCTACTCGAAGACGTACGAGTACCGGCTCATCCGCAACCTCGACGCGCGGCAGGAACTGCGCAAGGTCTTCGTGAACGAGGACGTGTCCCTGTACGCGCTGCGGCAGCAGCCGGGCGGCAAGGTCGCCAAGGCCGACCCCGGCCCGATCGGTCCGCAGGTGACCTGGACGCCCTGGTCGGTGGTCGGCGCGCTCGCGGCGGTCGCGCTGATCGCGCTGCTCACGACGCGGGAGGTCGTACGGGTGGGTGCGCGTCCGAGCGTGCGCCAGCACCTGTGGCTGCAGGCGACGTTCTGGTTCGCCCTGCCCCTGCTGGCCCTGCTGCTGGCGTCCTTGATCCAGAGATTCCTGACGATGGCGTAGAAGCCAAAAGATTGCGCAGTTCCCCGCGCCCCCGATCGCGGGCGCGGGGAACTGCGCGACCGGCCCGCAGCCGACGCCCGCCGCGCC